>JAPUIC010000131.1 GCA_027297425.1 Nitrososphaerota archaeon
GTGACCTTGCGAAAAAGGTAAAGTCCGAGTTGATTAGAATAATTCCTAGTTCTGCCGAGAAGACGAAGAAGATTCCTATAGATGATTTTATTCGAGTCTTGCCTTCTGGTGGTGGACGGGTTATACAATCTAGTACTAACAAGCCTACATTAAGATTAGAAGTATGATTGCGGTCCTGATTTGACAAGCTATTTATGGTAAGAAATGAAGGCTTTCGGTAGGTTTTAGATTTTTTATGGATATTATTCGAACCAAGGTCCTAGTACGAGAAGTCATGAATAGTCCAGTGCTTACAGGTTCACCTGACGAAACAGCTGACCAACTCGCAAAGAAGATGACTGAAAAACAAGCTGGAAGTGTAGTGTTAACGAAGGATGGTAAACCATTGGGAATCGTCACACAAACAGATATGGTCCAGAAAGTAATCGCTACCAACAATAAACCTAGTGACATTCGTGCAAATGATATGGCGTCCCTTCCTCTACTCACCATTGAGGCAGAAAAAGATGTAACAGAAGCTGCAAGACGGATGAGGCATCTGAGGGTAAAGAGATTGGGCGTTACACATAACGAGGAACTTATCGGTATGATCTCAATAACCGATCTATCGGCGATAGCTCCGGACCTGATAGATATCGTCTCTGAAAAGGCTAGAATGCTTAGAGGAGAAGTTCTAAGAGGAAAGGGACCCTTAACCGGATACTGTGATGAGTGTAGTCAATGGTCAGACGTTCTGATGGATTCTGAGGATAAGTTCATTTGCGAACGGTGCCGAGGGGAACCGATTAGCGAAGATAAGCCATAATAGTCGACAACCGGTCGAATTTATTGTCTGCTTTTAGCGAGCGGTTTTGAGTATTAGAATCGCTAATGGCCGTGTATATTACAAAGGCCAATTTATAGAATCCACGGTCCATATAGATAATGGATTAATTACTAGTATAGGAAGGGAATTCGAAAAGGATCACGAAGAGACATTTGACGCGAGAGGATATCTCGTCCTACCTGGACTCATAGATGTTCATTCACATCTCAGAGACGGGGCCCTTTCTTACAAAGAGGATTTTAGGAGTGGAACACAATCTGCGATTGCTGGTGGATTCACCACAGTACTGGATATGCCGAATTCAGTACCGCCCGTAAACTCGGTGAAGAGATTAGTTGATAGGATAAAAGTGGCTGAAGATCGAGGTATCTTCTGTGATGTGGGTTTCTATGCCACTCCATCGGCTCCCGAAATAGTAGAGGGGTTAGTACATGCAGGTGCGATTGGGATTAAGGCATATATGGCCAAGACAATAGAAGGGACAAGCTACTCGACTTTCGATGAGATCTCGAGCTTGATAAATGCCTGCGCGTCATCGGAAATCATCTGTTCAGTCCACGCAGAGGACCCCCAACATCTAACTGAATTCAATGGTATGACAGCGAAGGAACACTGGTCAGCACATCCACCCAGAGCTGAAATCGAGGCTATCAAGAAGATCATCCACGCTGCCATATCGTCAAAGGGAGCGGTTCATGTTGCGCATATCAGCACTTCTCAAGGTCTCGAACTCGTTGAGAGAGCTAAGGCGCTTGGAGTAAATATCACTTGTGAAGGTACACCTCATCATTCCATGCTTACTACGGAACGGATAGATGGTAACGAAAATCGCTATATCGTAGAACCGCCTATCAGAAGTCAGAGCGATACGGTATCTATAAGGAGGGGGATAAAGAGCGGACTTATCTCCATTCTAGCAACCGATCATGCACCTCATTCGATAGAGGAAAAGGGAGGAGTTCACCCACCACCGGGCTTCCCTGGCTTCGAAACTGCTTTTGCTGTTTTTATGAAGATGGTTTACGAGGGTGACCTAAGCCTGGAAACGGTTGTAACTGGGTTTAGTGAGGCACCTTCAATGCGATTTGGTCTCGGAAAAACTGGAAAGATCGAAGAGGGGTACGAGGCTAATATTACAATCTTTGATCCTCGTAAAGATTGGACGGTGAGGTCAGAAGATTTCCTATCAAAGGCCAAATACTCTCCCTTCGAAGGCTTCCGATTCAAAGGAAAAGTCTATGCTACATTCATAAGAGGTAGGCTTGGCTATCTAGATGAGAACATACTGGACCCCCCACTTGGCAGGGTCATTAAACGGAATAAGATAGGAGTTTAGACATGGTTATACGAAGAGCACTGATCGTCGATGCTATGCTAGGGAGCCTCGCCCGAAAGCTACGGATCTACGGTTTCGATACAGTCTACGATAAGGACTCGGAGGATTCGTCTATGTTAGTAGCTGCGAAGACCGAAAGCCGTACATTGGTTACTTGTGATAAAGAGTTGCACAAGTTAGCAGTACAACGTAATCTTCAATCAATTCTGTTAAATAAAGGTCTGGAAGTGGAAAAAATGGTGGAAGTTATCAGCGGGTTAGATTTGAAACCTCTAAGGATATGTCCAGAAGAGTCACGATGTCCCCTATGTAATGGAGACCTCATCGGAGTATCAAATCTTATTGCTCCTAGTTCAATACCACAAAGCATCAGACAGCGTCATCAAAGGTTCTATATCTGTAGACTTTGCGGAAAATCTTACTGGGAGGGGAGCCATTGGGAGAAGATATCATCCTTCTCGGCAGATGTAGAGGAGCGTCTTAGCTTACAATGAATAGAGATAGCTTGGGGCTTTCTAATCGTGATGGGCCGTTCCTGGTCCAAGTGGCAAAGAGAGCTATTGAGAAATACGTGAAATCCGGAGAGAGAGACAAACTTCTCGATAATATTCCATCTCATCTCATGTTAAAGAGAGGAGTATTTGTTACGATTAATATGATACTGAACGGTGAAAAAATCCCTAGGGGGTGCATAGGTTATCCAAGACCAACACTTCCCCTAGTCGAGTCAGTTCGTGACCTAGCAATCAAGGCTGCATCTGAAGACCCAAGGTTTCCCTCGCTTGCCCCGGAAGAGCTGGACCGAATCCAGATCGAGGTGAGTGTACTCTCGCTTCCTAAGATGATCAAACTCGAGAAACCAATA
>JAPUIC010000132.1 GCA_027297425.1 Nitrososphaerota archaeon
ACCAAACCTATCTCCACATAGCCAATTATGCTTAAGATAGATAGAGCGAGTACCCTTTCAGCCCTCTCTCCTATTCCTAGCCCAGATATCTTCATATTGAGCGCCTCACCCTTCGCTCTCGTATAACTCACTAGGAGTGAAAACATCAATACGGAACCCGCCAATAACGGGTCTGCATGACCTCCTTCTATTATTGCCAGTATGATTAATGACTCGCCTAATCTATCCAGTATAGAATCTAGAAAGGCTCCCTTGTCAGACTCCTTCCCACTCACTCTAGCCAGTGGTCCATCAAACAGATCAAAGACCGCTGAAACTAGGAATAATATTCCGGCGAGTAAGATATTCCCGACTAGACTAGAGAAGGCAAGTGCTGAAGCAACTGCAAAGATTAATCCCAGGACGGTGAGGTGAGACGGTGAGATCTTTCCTTTATTGAGAGATTTTGCTATTTGTGTAGTGAAAACCTCTACATTCTTTCGGGCTTTTTCTAACACTTGATATCAACTAGAATGCTTCTTACTGAGCTATACATAACATCTCGGCCATCAGCTTTGCAGCCAAGGTTGCTGTTGACCCATTATCATAAGGGGGGCAAAGTTCCACTATATCAAATCCGAGTATATCTGCCTCTCTCAATGTATACAGGTATGCAAGAAGTTGCTTGGATGAAAGTCCATTCGGTTCAGGATTCCCTACACCTGGTGCGGTTGCTGGGTCCAACACATCGAGATCGATACTGACGTAGAGCTTCTCCGACTTACCTACAAAATCCTCTAATCTAGAACCAACTGACTTGTTCATAATATCATCCATGGTAATAGTCTGAATACCCTCCTTAGCAGCCTGCTCCCATTCTTCTTGTATCCCAGCCCTCACCCCTACTACCATCACGTTCTTGGGCTTCCGAACCTCTAACAATCTCCTTAGGTAAGTTGCATGGCAGAACTTGAGATCTAAAAGTTCGTCCCTGAGGTCGAAATGGGCATCAAAAATTAGCAAACTCGTTTCCTCGGGCATTGCGCTAAAGGCCCCATAGGTAATGCTATGCTCCCCTCCCATTATCGCCATTTTGTGAGCTGGTACTATCTCTTTTACAACCTCTTCCACCCTCTTCACCATTCGCATTACATCCGCAGTCTGGAGATTTCCGAGATCAAGGTATGACAGCTTTTCAAGATCTATGTTCAAGGTATGAGAATAGATCTCTATATTCATGAACGCATTCCGGAGTGAATTTGGACCGAATCGAGAACCAGGTCGAAATGACGATGTAAAATCGAATGGTACGCCTAGAATCTTCGCGAATACATCCTTACCGGGGGCTGAGTTGGAAATTAGTGGCTCGTTGGATACATAGGCGTCGATAGCACTCATGTTCAAACTCCTGCCAAGGTCTCTTTATACTTGTCCTAAGCCAGGGATGAAGAAGTGTAAGGTGGGCTGCCGTCTGATCCCACTAACGATTCAGGCAATTTGTATAGGTAGATAGCATGACCAAGTGGATTATCTCTAGAGACCACTAGTGGTTTCCACCCGGTAATTTCAAAATCATGGGAAACTACTCTAGTTCCATCTTTCAGTTCTTTCTCGAGCTTTGGCTTGAGTCTAGCGTTGGTAGGTGTATTGAGGTACAAAATTACGACCGTCGCATCAGATATGTCAAAGTTGAAGAAATCAGTTTGGAAAATCCTGCCACAGCCAGTTAGCTTTAACCTCCGAATTTCATCTGTAGATCGCTTCACAAGATCAGCTCTCAATTCCACACCGACGGCTTGAGCGCCAAACTCTCTACACGACGTAATGACCGTCATCCCATCTCCAGATCCTAGATCATAGACAAGGTCTCTCTCCTCTACCTTTGCGAGCTGAAGCATCCTTCGAACAACCTCAATCGGTGACTGAACGAAAGGTACGAAACTCATTTCCATAACCTCTAAGCACTTATTTTATCCAAATATTCTATATTAATTTAGTGCAACTCTAAGATTGCCAGAAGAAATCTTCCAGTTTTGTCGCTCCTAATATCTCATCAAACTCGTATCCTAGGGCATCTAGAAGTTGATCGAAGGTGCTACGTAAAGTCTCCAGATACTTTTCTTGATCTATTTCTTCGACGTTTGCGAGCGAGATAGGTTTTACACCTGGAGGCGTCTTAGTCTTTACATACGATATTATGTCGCCCATCTTTATCTCCCTTTCTCCCTTATCCAGGAGCTTTGCCGCCTTGATGTGCTGAGGAATAGATTTGTACTGCCCTACTTCCTTCCCGACCATAACGTTGAACGCGAGATGCTCTAATGATACTCTCTTGTTCTTCAGATTCTGGTACCCTTTCTTGACTTCGGTCTTTATCTCCTCTCTTGCCTGCCCGAATTCTCCTTCAGACTTTACCTTACTCAGGATATTCACTGCTTCCTGAAATATCTCTTTGACGAAGATAGGCGTATGACTCTTCTTACCCGTTAATCCCTTAATATCGACCGTTCCATCAGGTAAAACGCCCATGTAATTCTTCTTCCTGCTGCTGAAGGCAACAAATCGATAATGCTTGTCTAGGTCCAAGGCAACGCCGAGCTCCTTTGATGCCCAGCTCATCACCCCAGCGATCTGCTCGTCTGTGGGACCTTTCAAGAATAACGAGTCTGTATCTCCATAGACAACAGTAATACCACCTTCCTTACACTTTTCGATAGTCTTTGTGATGACAAATCTGCCAATTGTAGCTGTTGCTTCAGCAACAGGCAGGCAGTATAGCGGAAAGATCTCAGCTCCCATTACACCGTAGCTGGCATTTAGAATGACCTTCAGCGCTTGGCTAACGACCCCGATCAACGCCTTTTCATCTTCCTCCAGAGAATCCTTCTTCGAAAGAGGTTTGTAATACTGGAGCCTGAGATCTCGTAGACTCCCGATGGCCATAGATGCAATACCCTTCCTCTTTCGACATACCCAGTTCTTCATCCCGGGTAATAGGTTGTCTCTGCAATCTTGATGTGGGCATAGGACCGTCTCGTAACTGAGATTATGAACGCTGATGATACTGGGATACAGGCTTGCAAAATCTAGAACCGAGACATCAAAGTGAACCCCTGCGTTGGGTTCAAATACTAAGCCTCCGCGATATTTCTTCCCCTTTATTACCGCTTCAGAAACTGCACCGCCCTTCGCTTCAATTTCACTTCTCCTAGGTATGATTGCTCCGACTCTTCTATGCTCAAAGTACAACATGCTCCGTATCCACTGGGATACTCCAACTCTAGCAACGTCGTCCATTGGCATCTTGGAGATTCTTGCCAAGACGATAAGCATCTTCATTAGCAGATCTCCGCTAAAGGAGGTGAGCGAGAAAGTTAACTCAGCGTCTCGATAGCAGTAGCTCGCCAGCTCTTGGGGCGAGAGTGAACTAATAGATCCCTCAAACTCAATCTTGGACCTTCCTAGAATGCCTTTGCTTACCCCCTTAAGGGTATGCTCCGAATACTTATTCCCGAAGGCGTAGATCTGAATCGATCTGTTTGAGAATGTCTTGTAAAGATCTATATGGACGCCTTTCTTAACAGACGCAAAGTCTCTTCCTAGTGATAGAGGAATTTCCTCCTTAGTAAATCCAAGCCTCTTGGCTCTGTTGTATAGATAAGGAAGGTCAAAGTCATCACCATTGAACGTTAGTATGAAGGGATAATCACTAATCCTCCTGAAGACCTCACGCAAGAGGGCCTTTTCATCTTCATGAGCAACGATCTCGAATTCGCTTGGACTTTGTAGACTGCTATCGTTTCCCTTGTCGGGTAGATGAACTTCTTTTCGACCATCGCTACCCACCATGCCTACTGCGATCACCTTCTCCTCGGCCTCTCGAGGGTTCGGTATCCTATCTTCGACAGAGGATGTGACCTCAATATCAACAGATACTCTCTTTATGGTGACGAGCGATTGGGAGAGTAATTCCGCTTGTTCCCTGAGACGTTCCTTCGATTCGGGAGAAGCTACCTGTAAGAGCGGATTCAGAGCCTCAAGCATATCCGATGGCAGTGGATTGTGTAATGGTATAATCTTCGAGTCCTTGACTTCATAAAATGCGCCAACTGTGAGCCCTTTATCGTAGAGATAATTTTCATAATATTTGATATCTGCCTCCCACGCATCTATCTGATTCCTTATGCCATCCTCTGAAGTCCCACCTATAGCAAGTGGGTTTGTGGCGATTATCTTAGTGACATCTATTATGGTATCGCTAATGAGATCCTTCTTCTGTTCCTTCTTCATCTCTATGATATCCTTCCTGTCCTTTAAGATGGACAAATCTTGGATACTGGCCTTTGAATAACAGTAGGGCTTATGACCTGTATCATCAATCCATAGATGTATCTCCTGATTTCGGGGATCATAAAATTTGAGCACAACCTTCTCAGCATCCCCGTCATAGGCAGCGGAGACGAGCATAGAGGCTGGTATCGTCTGTGAGTAACTCTGCAGTACTGAAGCTTTCTCCATTTCTTATGGTTGCTACTTAATGTTGGGTTAAATTCCTACCGATTAGTGTAGGTAAAGGAAAATCAGGGAACCTTTATCCGATCCCGTGTTTTTTTTGTTGTTATGGATAGCGGGCGGGTATTGCCTAAAGAGATGAGAACTATCGTTCTAGTGCTTGCAGTATCTGGGGTACTATGGGTCCTGTTCGGCGTAATACAGCCATCCTCCCTATCGTTAGTAGTGCCTGGAGCTTTGAGTTTAGTCTCCGCCTTCGCTATTGTCAAGTTAAGGAATGCTCTGACCCGAGCACTGGTCTATTCTACCCTAGTCTTCAGCCTGGTCCTCTCGTTAAACTTTGTTGTATCTTCCCTATATCTACTGTCTCTAGGTCTGGTCATTATCTCCATAGCGGCATTCGTGGGATATTCGATAGCGTCAGTAATATTCATAATAAGTATCCTCACGGTAAAGGCTAATTCATCTATTTTCTCTTAGCCGGGACAAGGCGCTGGAGAAAATAGTAAAAATATATGCTCACAGCTGTGATAAGCATAAACATCTTTGTGGCAAAGACCAGATTCCATTGGACAGTCTGAAGGGGGAATGGATTTGTCAATATATCCGGATTTAATTGTCCTCTGAGTTGATCTGCAGCCATTAGACTTCCCCATAGCGTGAAGTTGAAGAATATCTCGTATACTGCCAATAACACAACGAACAGCGAGAATAGTTTTAGCGACTGAAGGAGAAATGGTGGGAATGTCGAAATAAGTTTCCGATTAAGGTTCAAACCGGCATAGGCGAGAACAAATAGGGCAGACATGAGCCATGTAACCGGCTTTGGCTTGTATAGGGGGAGCCCAGAAATGGGGGGAAACTCGACAGTAACCAGCGTCTCCCCGACTACCTCTACACCTAACTGCGATGTCGCAACTACCCCGTAAGAACCTGTCACAAGGATGACGATGCCCGAAATAATCGCTAGGACTATATAGAGTGAACGAGTCCTTTGCTCATCACTAGAAAGGTCTAGTAATTTCATGTTTTCGACTTCCCCTCTTGTTAAATTTGAATTAAAGTTTTCCTTAGTATGGAAGCTTTAAGAAAGTGAAGTTTAGTCTGCGTACATGATGATAGATGGACATCGATGAGAAGATTTCACTCATCTCGAGGCCTCCTACTGAAGAAGTTGTTACATCTGTCCAGATGCGTCAAATACTGGAGGTTAAGGACCATCCGTCACACTATATTGGATTCGAGCTCTCTGGCCCTCTTCACCTCGGGAGTTTAATTATTGCAGGAAATAAGATAAACGATTTCCTCAAGGCAGGAATACGATGCAGGGTTTTTTTGGCAGATTGGCACAGTTACATCAACCATAAGTTCAAAGGAAATTGGGATCTCTTCAAACAATCCTCTGACTATTACGAAGAAGCTTTCAAGCTCTTCTGCCCAGGGGTGGAAGTTAGTAGAGGTACTGTTCTCTACGAGGACAACAACGAGTATTGGCTAAACTTTGTTCGGTTCTGTAGGGAAATAACTCTCGCACGAAATGTAAGATGTTTGACGATAATGGGGAGGAGCGAGAAAGAATCACTAGATTTTGGCCAGTATCTGTACCCGCCCATGCAGGCTACTGACATCAAAACGATGGATCTGGATATTGTGCATGCCGGAATGGATCAGAGGAAGGTACACATGCTTGTTCGAGAGGCATTCCCTAAATTGAAGTGGAAGGTACCACTAGCAGTACATCATCACTTGCTTTTAGGATTAGACGAACCCCGAAGGAGTGGCATCGACGATGATCAAGAGACCGACCTTAAGGTCTCGAGCAAGATGAGTAAGTCAAAACCCTCCTTATGCATCTTCGTTCATGACTCAGCGGAAGAGATCGCAAAAAAAATGTCGAAAGCTTGGTGTCCAGAGGGTGAGACACGAGAGAACCCCGTTCTAGATATTGCCAAGCACATTCTCTTTCACGATCACGACGACATTTTGTTAGACCGACCTTCAAAATATGGCGGAAGTGTATCCTATGATAGTTATAGTCAGATGGAAGCCGATTATTTACAAAAAAAGATACACCCTGCAGATCTCAAAGCTCTAGTCTCCAAAGAGCTCGATGCGATAATAGAACCGATTCGAAGCCATTTCGTTGGCAGATTAAAGTTGGGAGATCTCCTCAAGGATTAGATGGAATTCAGTTGAACGAGAAGGCTAAATCCGACATTAGGATAGCAGAAGTCCGATTCGGAGCAAAAGTCATCAGAGAAGTGACCGATATCATTCGTAATGGCTCTCTTACCACCGCATCGTTTGTCGGTGGGGCAAGGGTAAGGGCACTCGAGAAGAGGCTGGCGCTTAGAGTAGGTGTTAAGCACGCTATATGCGTTAATTCTGGAACATCAGCGTTACTAGCATCGTTAATCGCTATGGGTATTGGGCGTGGTCATGAGGTCGCCATCCCATCTCTGACGTTCCAGGCTACTGCAAACGCGGTGGCTATATCCGGTTCTAAGCCTATCTTCATTGATGTTGATGAAGACACTTGTACTATTGATCCACGAGATCTGGATAGAAAGGTTACTAAAAGAACAAAGGCCGTGATCCCGGTCCACCTTTACGGATATCCTGCTGATATGAAAGCTATACGGGAAGTTGCAAATCATCATCGTCTCCGAGTCCTCGAAGACGCATCCCAATCTTTAGGATCATCGTTTGATGGCCTACAGACTGGCTCAATTGGTGACATGGGCTGCTTCAGCTTCTATGGATCAAAGGTATTATCCTGCGGTGAGGGTGGTGCCATTACAACGAATGACCCTATCTTAGCCGAACGAGCAAGGGTGATTCGGAACCATGGTCTCTCTAAGCAGGCAACGTTCGATCGGGTTGGGCTCAACCTCCGGATGCCTGAGATCGAGGCTACTCTAGCTGCTGATCAACTTTCTAACCTCGACCATTTTCTCACCAAACGGCGAACAAACGCAAAGATACTATCCACTATGCTCAAGGGACTTAAACACGTCAGGACTCCAGGAGAGAAAAACCCGCGGAAACATAATTGGTATCTCTATACCGTACGACTCGGTTCCCAAAGAGACCGAATTCTCAAGAGTCTTATTGAGTCCGGAATAGAAGCCCGTATTTTTTACGATCCGCCTATCCATCTCACTCCGGCGTATAGGAAACTAGGAGGATCTATGAAACTCAGCACAACTGAAAAACTTTCGAAAGAAGTGGTCTCGCTACCCATCCATCAATATCTCTCTCGTAGAGACCTCGCTGCCATGTCGATGGTTCTTAAGCGAGAAAGTTGACCCTTTTCTTCTCGTAGGATGAATCATACCATCTACCTTGATAGATGAAATGACTTTAGGTAGCTTTTGATAATATCTCAGTAAATTCTCTACGAAAATCCTCCACATCTAAAGTACTAATCTCGGTAATTCTGTCTGAGAGTCGCTCATTAGAAAGTGAACGGGTAACCCATTTAATGAGATCACCTCTTTTTCGATGTAAATTAAGCGAGTTCGCATTAACCTCTGGTAAAACCTCTATGAGATCCCGCGGATTCCTAGCCATCTGACCGGTGTACATTCCATCGGGATCATGGAAGTAGAAGGCCCTTTCAAGGTCGGGGTCAAAAATGCGGGATATATGATCGTCTTTGAGAACCACCATATTGGGCGATGTCCTAGTTCCACCGGATATATGCGAATCCTCTTTGACATAGCATCCAGGTCCAATGATCGCACCATCGATTTCTACACCTTTCTCAATTACTGTCAATTCGCCCACGATCGAGTGGGATACTCTGACCGTTTCATTGAGAACACAATTTTCCAATAAAACTGAATCCCTAACGATCGAATCTCTCCCGATAGTGCATCCTCGTTTCACAACCGCATAGGGTCCTATCTCACTTTTCGCCCCTATCTTTACACCATCTTCAATCCAGACAGGTTCCTTGATGGAGACTTTTTGGGTAGCCGCGTTTCGAGAAATGAAACTTCCCTGACCCTTCCTACTCAAAATTCGTCGCAGGTGCCATTTCGTCCCGTTCAGATACCCCTCAAATGATCCTATATCGATCCAATAGTCTTGAACAACAATGCCCTGTATTTTCATACCTCTGCTTAACATCAATGGAAAGAGGTCCTTTGCAAAATCAAATTTTTCGCCCTTGGGAACCAAACTGAGAACAGTAGGTTCAATGAAGTAGATTCCTATACTAGCTAGATCGCTTCCACTGCTAGTCGGGTCAGGCTTCTCTTGAAAATCTTGTACGATGTTATCGTCATTCAAAACCGCTATGCCGTATAGCCAAGGATCGGGAACTTTGCATAGGAGAATAGTTGCATCACATTTCTTATCAAGATGCATCTTTGCGAGTACTTTTAGATCGATATTGGTTAGTGCATCTCCTTGTACTACAAGAAAACTTTCTGAGAGAAACTCCTCCGCTAACTTTACGCTGCCGGCTGTTCCAAGAGCAAGATTATCTGGCTCCTCTACGAAACTAACCTCTACTCCGGACTTATCATGTTCCAGGATCTGATCCTTGATACTCTGCTTGGCATTGCCCAGTGTCAACAAAACGTCATGAAAACCTGTTTCTGCTAGGTGTCTGAGAAGGTGATTCAACACCGGTTCGTCAACTAGAGGTAAGAGCGGTTTGGGCCTTGTATATGTTAATGGCCTCATACGTGTGCCTCGCCCACCCGCAAGGATTACCGCCTTCACACTCCGTCAGTATCGTTACAGCCTTAAATTCTCATCTATTCGGCTGTCCTTCGTTAGAATTATTTGGTAATACGAAACCGAATGATCCGTAAACGTACTTTAGTTCTACTAGTTAGAGTTGAGGCCTTTTCGCGGCTTGATTCTTGCATTTATTCCAGCTAGTCATGTCTTAACGCTTCCACGGGGCTAACCTTTGAGGCCTTCCATGCAGGAAGGATCGCAGCAACAACGCTAAGGGACAGCGAGAGAAGCCAGATTGTTGCTAGGTCGCCTAACAGAAATGCTGGTGATATGGATGGACCCTCGCCTGAGGAAAAACCTGCAACTAAAGCGAAGCCACCACCTATTCCTACAATCGAGCCAACGGTTACACCCAAAATCCCGATTACCAAGCCTTCGATCAGGAACAAACCAAGAATGAATGCCTTTTGGGCGCCCATCGCTTTCATTGTTCCGATCTCACGGGTTCTCTCTGTAACGGATGTGTAAAGAGTGGTCACGATTCCCACGCTTCCAACCAGCAACGCAACCACGGCTATTCCGTTGATAAAAATGCGGAACCCGCCCGTAAATTCCTGGATGGTCTTCAGCATTGATGCAGGGGTCGTTATTCCGAGATTATTCCCATAAATAGATCTTACTTCTTCTTCCACAATACTGACCTCCTCTCTGGAATTTGCCAGGACTAACAGCATGTCGTATTTGCTGGACTTGTGAAGTAGACTATTCCCTACCCGAGTCTCCACGACTAACACCTTATCTAGGGTAGGATTACCTGTGGGCTTTAGGATACCCTTTACGAAGAATGTCCTCTCATCGACATTCTGCCTTCCAGTGTCTACATCGATAAACGAATATCTTACTCGGATAGACTGACCGAGCACCGCAAAAGATCGGTCTTCTCCTACCGGGTTAGCGATCTCATGTCCTATGAGGACTCCCGTTGGGTCATTTGA
>JAPUIC010000133.1 GCA_027297425.1 Nitrososphaerota archaeon
AACTGGTACGTAAAGGCTAGCTTTCTGAATCTTCAACTAGCAACAAAAACGGTTTAAATTCGTAACGATTACACAAGAAATTCTTATTTCGTCTATATATGGAGTATAGGTACTGGATGCTTAAATAAGTCCATTTTAGAAAAACCCGTGAATTTAGTTTGGTTTCTCGCAGAACATTTGTAGGATCAGTTGTAGGCACAGGAGTAGTAGTCGGCGTTGGTGGAGTTCTAGGTACTCGGGCAATGCTTTCTACATCATCTCCACCATCTTCAAAGTCTGAGAAGATCGGCGTAACAGAGCTCGGTGAAGGCAACGTTCGTAAGGTCTACATTGATGCACCACTAGTTGGAGCTAAGGGCTATATTGTAGGTGACTGGGAGAAAGGGCAAGTTAGGGTTGAAGCAAAGAACTTTCCCCCTTCTGAGATGGGTTACGAAGTTTTCCTTTTTGAGATAGATATTGATGCATTCTGGGCGGCTTTCTTCGTAGATGGCGACCCGAAGAAAGGTGTGGTAGCTAACCCACCGCCAATGGACCAAGCTGTTGCGCTGATCTCTCAATGGCAGAGTATTGGAGATCTGCAAAGAGAGGAAGGAGGAGAAATGCTTCTCGAATACAAGGGAGGCGATAACCTCTATGCAAAAGGTCTCAACATGGTATTCATATTCGAAAAGGTAACGTCGGGACAACATGCCGGTCCGGAAGATCCGAGTAAACTGATGGTAGAGTGTATCGGACCCCTCGAAGGAACCAAGGGAACTGAAGGAAGGAAACGGATCGTCAAGGTCTTCTAGACCCCGGATTTCCGTATTCAAATCCCTCTAATGACCTTAAGATGGCGGAGATTCTAACCCTAGAATTCATAAACTCGGCCATCGCATCGATTTTCATATACGAATAGGAGAGAGCCTAACTCACTTCAGTTAGTTTCGCTACTTGCGGGATTTTAATACATGTCCCGGAACTTCGGATCCGCTTCGTAAAGCTCTACTATATTTCCAGAAGGATCGAGTAGAAGAATCTGTTTTCCTCCAGTACCATCTAAAATCTCGTTTCTAAACTTCACACCGTTCTTTTTGAGTCGGGAAACTTGGGATTCTATATCATCAACGTAAATTATGAAGCGGTTCCAGCTTGCTCCAGGTGAGGGTTTGGTTCCGTCAGGCATTGCCCATGAGCCTGATGCCTTAGGACCGGTGAGCATTAGCATTACACCATCTCGCTCCATTATAGCTAATTGTTCTCCAAACTGTCGCTTTACCTGAAAATCAAGATTTGAGGTGTAAAACGCAACTGCCTCGGACACTTCATTGACAAGATATCGTATAGTTATCAGGTTAGTCACTCTTGCTTAATTTGAATCTTCTGAGCGTCAGAGAGTTAACAAGAACGCTCACCGAGCTTAAACCCATCGCTAGACCTGCAAGATAGACATGTGTGCCCAAGAGGCCAAACGCCGCTACTGGAATTAGTGCAGAATTGTATGCGAAAGCCCAAAACAGGTTTTGCTTGATCTTGCTCATCGTGGCCTTGCTAAGTTTTATTGAGGATACTACGCCTCGCAAATCATTCCTGAGCAAGACGATACCGCCGGTTTCAACCGCAACATCGGTTCCACTGCCTAATGCTATCCCTATGTCAGATTGTGCAAGGGCTGGGGCGTCATTTATCCCATCTCCCACCATAGCTACCACTTTACCCTCTCCTTGCAGTTTCTTTATCACGTTCGATTTTTCTCCAGGAAGAACCTCAGCGACAACATTGGTGATGCCTAAACCTTTGGCGATTGCATGAGCGGTTCGTGGATTATCTCCTGTAAGCATGACTATCTCCAAGCCCATAGACTTTAGTTCCGAGATGGCCTCTTTTGCCTCATCTTTCACGGTATCGGCTACCGCCAATATGCCGTCAAGTTTCCCATCCCTAGCTAGGAGCATCGCTGTCTTTCCGTCTTCTTCAAGCTGCGTGATATGATGGTCATAAGGAGCTACATCTATCTTAGCTGAAGTCAGGAGTTTCCTATTGCCAACCAAGAATTCAGTTTTCTTGTATTTTGCTTTCACACCTTGGCCGGGGATAGCTTCAAAACTATCTGCATCTGGAATCTTTAGTCCCAGCTCCTTGGCTCTTCTAATAATGGCGGCGCCTAGTGGATGTTCAGAACCCTTCTCCACTATTGCAGCATCTCTGACCACCTCCTCTTCACCCCTATCGCCTATATCCACTATATCGGTTAGAGACGGAACCCCTTTGGTCAATGTTCCTGTTTTATCAAAGACTATGCTCTGGAGCTTGTAGGCCTTCTCCAGATGCTCTCCACCCTTGATCAGTATTCCGTTCTCCGCTCCTTTTCCAGTACCTACCATTATAGCGGCTGGAGTGGCTAGACCGAGAGCACAAGGACAGGCTATTATCAGAACTGCTATCAGAACTGTGAAACCCTGAATGAAACTTCCTAGCGTGAAGAACCAGACTGCAAAAGAGATGAGAGCTATAATAATTACTGCAGGGACAAAGTAGCCAGATACTTTATCGACTAAGCGCTCTATCGGGGCACGAGCTACGACCGCTTCTTCTACCAGTTTAACTATCTGCGACAGAGTAGTGTCAGACCCGATTTTAGTAGTCTTGATCTTGAGTAAGCCTGTCTTATTTATCGTTGCACCGATAGCAGCATCATTTACGCCCTTCTCGACAGGGAAGCTCTCCCCCGTGATCATCTGCTCATCAACAGTAGAATGACCCTCAATAACGGTCCCATCGACAGGTATCCTTTCACCCGGCTTGATCAGTATGACGTCCCCTACAACAAGTTCCTCTACCAAGATTTCAACCTCCTTGCCTTTACGAATGACCGTTGCCTTTTTTGGCTGAAGATCCATTAACTTTCGCACGGAGTCTGTTGCTCTCCTCTTCATCGTGTGCTCCAGCACTTTGCCTAACAGAATGAATCCTATGATAAGAGCGGAGCTTTCAAAGTACACCGCCCTAGCACTAAGAGGAATTATATCTCCGGCGAAAACAATTAGCGTACTATAGCCCCATGCCGCTGAAGTGCCGAGTGCGATGAGAGTGTCCATGTTAGCAGTTCTGGATTTTAGGGCGTGAAGAAAACCACTGTAGAACCGTCTTCCTCCCAGTATCTGGACAGGGGTAGCCGCTAAGAAGAGCCATATCTCAGGCCCAATTATTAGCACTGATGGTAGAGTAACGCTGAGCTCTTGAAATCCCATAGAGTCCTTTAAAGCGACAGCC
>JAPUIC010000134.1 GCA_027297425.1 Nitrososphaerota archaeon
AATCATGAGCAGTGCTAATAAGCCCTCTACCCTGGAATTTCAATAGAAGGTCGAAAGTATTCACTTCCGTTCCCAAATGGACTTTGGGCACACGTCCACTGCTGATACCATGTATATATTCATAATACTGAGATCCTCCAAGCTCGTTTGATGTTAGGCCGACAAGGAGAATTCGGTTTCCTTCTTTTGTAAATAAGTAATCTTTGGTCAGGGGTTCGTGATCCATTATTCCAATCGTTGTGATTAACGGCGTGGATTTTATTCTGCTCCCTGCTTTCGAATCTTCATTGTAAAAGCTAACTTTGCCGCCTACGCATGGGATCTTTAGAGCTCTACAATAGTCTGCGATCCCTCTAACAGATTTCTTGAATGCCCAGAACACGAAAGGGTCACTAGGGTTGCCGAACTGCAGGTGGTCGACTAAGGCAATCGGCTTGGCTCCAACAGTTACGAGATTTCTACAGCTCTCGGAGACGCAACCGATAGAACCGTGGTAGGGGTCTAGATCACAATGCATACTGTTAGAATCAGCCTTTAGAGCCAAAAATTTGCCGTTCGGTAGCTTCAGCAGAGCACAATCGGTATGACCAGGCCTGATGACAGATCTTAAGCCAACTTCTTGATCGTATTGTTCATAGATCCACTGTTTGCTAGCGATATTCTCGGATGAGAGCAACTTTACAAGAGTTGCGCCCAGGTCTTGAGGGCAGTTGACTTTAGGATTAGACTTGCCACTCTTTGGCTGTCTAGAAGGCCATATTATTTCTGGCGATCGGGCGACGAGTCGGGCAGGAAGAGAGGCCAATTCCTTTCCCTTCGAATAAACTCTCAGGTTTCCATCGTCAGAAACGCTCCCGATCTTTGAATAGGAAATTCCGAACTTATCTAGAATATTACATATAGGGATCTCCGAATTTCGTTTGACGATAAAGACCATCCGCTCCTGGGATTCGGAGATCATTATTTCCGATGGTTCCATGTCCGTTTCTCGTAAGTGGATATCATCTAGTTCGATAGTAATGCCGGTCCCTCCTTTCTCAGCTATCTCCGACAGAGCGGTAGCGAGACCTCCACCGCCTAGATCCTTTATTCCGGACAGTAATCCAGTTTTGACCGCTTCCAACGTAGACTCTATCAGAAGTTTTCCCATGAACGGATCAGGTACCTGTACAGCAGACCGATCTTCCTTAGCCGCTTGCTTCAACGATGCGGATGCAAAGGATGACCCCTGAATCCCATCTCTCCCGGTACTACTACCGACTAAGATCAATGTTTCACCAGCATATCTTGCCTGTCCAAGGTGCACCTCACTTCGACGCCCAACCCCTATGCACGCAACATCGACCAAACAATTTGTTTCAAAACATGGATCGAACTGGACTTCACCACAGATAGTAGGGATGCCAGTACTGTTTCCATAGTCCGAAATTCCACGAACTACATTCTTAAGGAGCCATCGAGATCTTTCACTAGATGAGATGAGACCAAAACTTAGAGAGTCGACAAGTGCTATAGGTCGTGCCCCAACGCCTATAATATCTCTTAAGATTCCTCCCACTCCAGTTGCAGCCCCACCATAGGGGTCAACGGCCGAAGGATGGTTGTGGCTCTCCACATGAAGTGCGACGACATAACCGTCTCCAATGTCCAATATCCCGGCATCAAAACCAGGACCGACGAGTACACCAGGTCCTTCGGTTGGCAGTTGTCTTAGCACCCGCCTCGAGGACTTGTAACTGCAATGTTCAGACCATTCTGCTTCGAGAATAAGCCATTCTAAGTTATTTGGTTCCCGACCCAGCTCTCGCCTAGCGTACCCCATCTCTTTTTCAGTTAGACGGATATCAGAAGTCAAATTAGATCAGCGATAGAAGCGATCGGAAGAGCTTCAAGCCATCGAGAGAACCAACTGGATCAAGTAGAGATTCAGACGCCCGTTCTGGATGAGGCATCATCCCCAAGATATTGCCCGCATCGTTACATATACCTGCAATGTTGTCAGTAGCGCCGTTCGGACTAGATTCAACGGCCCCATCTGTCGATTCTACGACGTACCGGAAGACAATATTATTCTTTTTTCTCAACTGTATTAGCTCGTCCTTATCCACATAATATCTTCCTTCCTTATGGGCGATAGGCATCCTCAGTAATGTTCCTTTAGGAATTTTCCGACCTATTGAGGCCTTTTCATTTTCCATACGTATCTGGACCCACCGACAAATGAATTTGGTAGAAGAATTTAGAAGAATGGAGCCAGGTAAAAGTCCAGATTCGACCAAGATCTGAAAGCCGTTACATATTCCAAGTATAGGTTTCCCATTTTCAGATTCTACCTTTAATTTTTCAATAATCGAGCCTTTAGAGGCAATAGCTCCAGCCCGTAGATAATCACCATACGAAAAGCCACCAGGTATGATGAAGGCATCGTAGGAAGAAATATCACCAGATTTATGCCAAATGAGATCAGCATCCACATGGAGCACGTCTTTCAATATATGTAAGGTATCGAACTCGCAATTGCTTCCGGGATACTGGATGATTCCAACTTTTGTCAATCGATTAGCCCTTCGACATAGACTCTACAGGTATGTGCAGCAGGATTAAAGATCCGTTTCTCTTCGCAGATCTTCTCTACGGTTTCTTGGGCATCTTTCTTTGAGTCGCTGATAACCTCAAAACTGAGAAGTTTACCAGTCCTTAAAGATCGTATATTATCAAACTGACCTCCTTTCACGAGCTCGTTGTGAATGGTATCCCCCTCAGGATCCTTCGCTTTTGGCTTGTTTTCAATTACAGCCCTTACTAGAAAGATATGCCTTACCATCAAAAGCTCTTCTAATGTATGTATATTTAACCATCCGTACACTTAACACTTTGTTTATTGAACAAGGTTTTAAGAGTCATCTAGTTGGTTATGGACTAAGTTGGAAAAGTTCACCGAACAGGAAGAAGCGGTACTTAGTCAATATATGACTAATGTGGATAAGCCAATTTTTGTTCTCAAGAATCTTCCCGAGGTTGTTAAAGGGACAGTCTTCTCTCGATACAGCAGAACGGTAAAGAGTCTAAGGAGGATCTTATTAGATGAATTTGTAACAAATTTAGAGGGAGTAGTCATTCCAGATGGTGCTATCGATACTAAACGTGCAGAGGATTTCTACGATAGAGTGCTCAACGATTATGGTGATGACTCTGTGGCAGAGCTCGCAGGAGTTCACTTGGCTTGTGAGGACGTCTCGATGTTAGCCAGTAAGGTCATAGAGGATAGTAGAGTTGGCTTGTCTCCTCTTGAAAAGTCAACCAGGTATGTGTTATTCAATCAAAAGGTCGACGATGAATATAGAGTCTACAAAGATCCAGACATCATGAACTCTAGACACGCTGATCTATATTTAGAGACTGTCAATTACCTATTTGATACGTATACTCGGC
>JAPUIC010000014.1 GCA_027297425.1 Nitrososphaerota archaeon
ATGGGCATTTACTTTGTCATCTTTGGTGTTGGTCTGGGGACCACTATATCTCCATCCACCTCGGCACTTATGGGGGCCGTGCCCGAAGCCAACGCCGGGGTAGGTTCGGCGTTCAACGATACTGCTGGCCAGGTGGGCTCAGCGCTAGGCGTTGGGATACTGGGCTCGGTGCTTAACTCGATTTATTCGTCTAACGTTGCAGGTGCAATAGTCGGGCTTCCGGACGAGGCAGCCGCCGCGGCACAGAACTTCGTAGGTGGGGCCGCGCAGGTTGCAGCCAACCTCGGTGGGCCGGCTGGCGAGGAACTGCGTACCGCGGCCAACACGGCATTCTTCGACGGCTTAAGCGTTGCACTTCTGGCCTCCGCAGCAATCGCCTTCGTCGCGGCGCTACTGGTGTTCCGGTTCATGCCAGCACGAGACCTAGCTGTGAACGAAGCCATCCAACCTAAGAAGGAGGAATAAAATGAATACTATCAACAAGTCCTTTCGAGTAGATAGAAGGGTTATGATATTTTAGCAAAAGAAGCCCAATCTCAGAGTCTTAGCGTCAATGCACTTGTAAATCAGATCTTTATGAGATATGTCGAGGTGGACGGCCGACCACCTGCCCCCACATGATTTAAATAGAATAAACCCACTTCTAGCCTCCATGCCCGAAACTGAGATGAGACTTGAGATGAAGGGCATCGTCTTCTTCGGTGCTCTGACGGCGTTCCTGCTGCTTCTTCACGGCCCGGACGAGATCGCGCGCGGCGCGGCGGCCCAGAACTACGCGAGCGTCGGCGTCGGACCGGCCATCCTATTCTTAATCCTGCTGTTGACCCTTTACGCCTTTGGAGTTGGATGGAGTTGGAAAGATCGTAAGCTCGGCTACGTGATTGTCCTCGTGCTATCCCCTATCGCCTTCTTGCGCTTCCTCTTCCACACCTTCACCTCGGCTCCCGGCATGTCCCTGGAGGCCATCGCTACTGGATATACCAGCGAGGCCATAGGCGTCTTCTTCGTCTACATTTACATGGCCTTTGGCTTGACGAGCCTGATAACCTTCATCCTCACTCTCTACATCTTAGCCGTACACAAGAGGGAATAGGAGGACCCTCTCCTGACTCACTACCAATAGGGCCGGCAAGAGAGGATGATTAGGAATCTTAGGTAGAAAAGCACTGTGAAATAGATATTTCACAACTGAAACCCTGAATTAGAACCGATAGAGGGCTAAATCCCCCCCGGTCCACCCAAAGGTAATTGTAATTTCACACCTAGTTTTTCGATGAAGAATAAAGTACTGATTCTAAATATCTATCCTTGTTTTCTTTCTGATCCTGTTATTTCTGCTGAGGTTGCAGGCTCAGCCTTCATAATGTCATTCTTAGTAAAACTACAAAAGATAAGAACAGTCTATTGGGTGACACAGGAGTGAAAAGGCAGAATGCGAATGATTACTGACTATGATAAGCCTAGAAGGATAAAAAATAATAGATGTTCTCGATGCGATATGCTATATAATGTAAAACGTCAGGAATCGATCTGTCCGCATAGCGATATTAACTGCGTGTCAAAAATCCCTTAAAATCTTTGGCTACTTTTTTTTCAGCTAGATGTTTTGGTCAAAGTATTGTTTGACCAAACTTTCTAAAAAACTAGCCGAACTTAAAATCCACGCTCAATTATTCTTGGTCAAGGAATCGAGTTTCTAGATATCGTGGGGTCTCATAGGAAGAATACCGAACAATTAGAGGAATACAAAGTGATAAGCGTCGAGAGCTTAGAGGACTTTCTGAACAAGAACCCTGGTTGGAAGCCCAAACAAAGCGTAAATCACGATAAATTCTTGGTAGAAAGAAGACACTAAGGCCTATTACCCATCTTCGTCTTTAAGAGAGGTTCCCTCTAGCTCTTCTTTTCCTTCTTCTTCTTCTTTTTCCCGCTAATTCCCCTTGCCATGATGTTGACACAGTAAACGTATATCTTAAGCATATCCATGAAAACCGTCGAAGGACATCGTGCAGTGGGGATGGAATGAACTATTACTATCCAAGGATAATCAGAAAAGCGAAATAGGAATTTCGCATCCAATCTACTATTGGAGTATCAGGGACCTGCCACTATATACTGGCGGAAACCCCCCGGTCCACCTAAATCAAAAAGCACTGTGAAATTGTTATTTCGCATATCCGTGGTTTAAATATCATCAGAGATAATTTTCAGGCTAGTTTTATAGATGAAGATAGCTATTGTCTCAGAGTTTCCTCCCTTTCACAGTGGATTTGCACAGTATGCTCAGTTCTTGGTAGGTGCTTTGAGAGAACGGGGGAATGAGGTTTTGGTAATCCCTACCGAGAGAAATAGCGAGAGCTATGATGATGTTTTCCGCTCAATCGACGCCATGTATAACCTGGATGTGATTCACCTTAACCATGGATATGATAGCTATCCTGTTTCGGATAGGTTCATATCTTTCCTGGAGGAGTTACGAGGGAGAGCTAAGCTTGTGGTTACGATGCATACCATCAACAGTATGCGAAGGGGCACCGATACTGCATGGTTCAACTTGGCTCTGGCTAATACGGTTGACTTTCTAATAGTTCACTCGGAACCGATGAAGGAAGAACTCTTGAGACAAGGAGTGTCATCCGAGAAGATAATAATCATCCCTCACGGAACCAGAATTCTCTTCCTAGGGAAAGAGGATGGAGACAGGCAGGCAGTCCGAACCAGGGTGGGCGTGCCTCCCGAGATGAAGATGGTTTTAGCCTTGGGGTTTTTGGAACCCGATAAAGGATTCGAGGAGCTTATCGATGCAGTTGCTGGAGTAAGGGACGCCTTTCTCGTCATTGCTGGGGAACAGGTAGTAGAGGAAGATAGTCATCTAGTAGACAAATTACAAGCTAGTGCGGATAGGCTTCTAACTGGAAGGTTCAAGCTAGTAAGCCATTATCTTACAGAAACCGAAATTCTCCAATTATTGTCAGCAGCCGATGTACTTGCATTCGCCTATAGGCCATCGAGTCCAGATGATACATTCTACTCGGTGAGTGGCGTATTGCACCTTGCTTTTGGTTCGGGAAAGTCTATCGTCGTGTCGGAAAACCCGAAATTTGTTGAACTGATGAAGGTTATGCCGCAGGTCGTTGTTCCTGCCATGGATATTCATTCGCTAAAAAACATTATTCATAGAGTAATATCAGACAAGCCTTTTCAAGAATTGGTCGTCGAGAAGATTGCAAATTATGCCATCGAGACAAGTTGGGATAAAGTTGCACAACTTTACGTGCAGGCATATAAGTCGGATATGCCAACAAGAACTCCAGAACCCAAGATTGGTAACCTATCGGGTATAGGCCCCGTCGTGCATGAGCCCGTTGAAACCCAGAATTAGAACCGCTAACGGGCTAAATCCCCCCCGGTCCACCTAAATCAAACCGAAGAGGATCGTTGACTACTGATTGAAGGACACGTCAAAAACGAAGCACAGTAAAGCCATCATCGATAAGGCATTAGCCTCTTTCTATGGGAATAACCGCACCAGAATATATGATTGATATATGATACGTGGCAGGCGAGTAAAGCAATGAAATCGGAGAGAAAGGCAATTCTCGTCACCTATCCCGACGAGTTTACCAGGCAGGAGGCAATCGGTCTGACTGAAGCTGCCGGGTTTGAAGTTGCGCAAGTGGTTATTCAGAAGTACCTAAGACGTGGTGAGTTTGGAGTAGGTTCTGGCAAGGCGGAAGAGATCAAGCAGATTGCAGCTGCGACCGGTTGTAAAGATATCATAGTAGATGAAGGATTGACTTCATCTCAAATCTACAACCTTGCCAAACTTACTGGACAAAATGTAATTGACAGGGAAAAGCTCATCCTAGACATCTTCGCAAGCCGGGCCACGACTACTGAAGCGAAGCTCCAAGTTCAACTTGCTGAGTTAGGGTATGATATGCCCAGGGCTCGTCAGAGTGTGAGACTTTCAGTCAAGGGCGAAAAACAGGGTCTTTCGGGAAAGGGTGAATACGCAGTCGATGTCCGATTCAGAGCGTTAAAGAGGCGGATGACATCTATTAAGGAAAAACTTCGAGAAGCCGGACAAAGGCGTGATCTCCATAGTTCCCAGAGGCAGAAGCTGAATATACCGTTAGTGTCCCTCGTCGGTTACACAAGCTCAGGAAAGACCACGCTGTTCAACAGACTGACAAATGAAGACAAAGAAGTTGCAAGCAGTCCGTTCACCACCCTTGGAACGACTGCTCGGACTGTAACGCTACCAGATTCGACAAAGATACTTCTCACAGACACCGTAGGCTTCATAAGCAGATTGCCAACATATATGATCGAAGCGTTCAAGTCAACTCTTGATGATCTAAATTACGCAGATCTAGTACTCCTAATGGTGGATGTTACCGAACCATCCTCCGACGTAGCAATAAAATATGACACCTGTTTGAATACTCTAAAAGGATTGAATGTCTCAGCCTCCAAATTGATAATCATACTGAATAAATCGGATATAGCTTCGAAGGTAAATGTAACTGAAACTAAACACCTTGTCAGAGATTTTCCAAGCACGGTCATTTCAGCAGAGCGGGGGTACGGAACTCATGTTCTTAAAACTCTGATACGACAAAATCTTTAGCTGGCTCCTGAAGCAAGAACTAAAGAAAAGAGGACTAAAGGAGAGACAACTCTCCCAACTGGTTAAATTATTTAAGCTGCCATCATCGACGCTAGATAGGGCCGTTCGTCTAGCCTGGTTAGGATATCGCCCTTACAGCAATATTGCGAGGAGACGGCGAGGGTCGGTGGTTCAAATCCGCCACGGCCCATTCAATCTATACTTCATAGCTTACCTGACGAGTCATTCGAGTAACGTAAACGCTTACCTGAGGGGTAGGTTAGACTTACCTGAAGGGTTACGCTACTTACCTGAGGGGTAGGTTAGACTTACCTGAGGGGTATTATTCCTGTACAAGCGTATATGAGCACGGTACAGAAATGTACAGAATTTACCCCATAAGTAACGACCCAAGGGGGTCATAGGCTTACCTGTAG
>JAPUIC010000015.1 GCA_027297425.1 Nitrososphaerota archaeon
AATTATTCAGGCGAATACGCCTGATAGAGGCTCACTAGTTCTTCTCGGAATCTCATTCTTCATAGGGTAACGGAAGGCTAATCATACATCTCTTCCCTACCATACCTTAGAATTCCTTAGCCAAGTCATTTCTCTAACTGATCGAGAAGGTTCATTACGAACATTATCTCGGTTAACTCTACAAAACGAAATTACTAAAATAAACCAGATACGATCCCTATGGCCGAGGATATTGGAAGTCATATTTCACGAACGTCCGGATCTGGATAATCCCATACTGTTAGCATCTCTGCCAGACATGGGGCAGGTAGGTGGACTCGTCCCCCAATTCTTGATAGATCACTTGGGTGCAAAGCTCTTTGCAGAGATCCATACGCAGACTAAGCCCTATGTTCTGTGCAAGGACGGTCTAGTATCCTTCCCTGTATCGATCTACCGGTTTTACTACAGCAGAAAAGGGGATCTGATAATCATGAGTGGAGAAGACCAGCCTAACGATCCACCGAGTCTTTACGCCCTCTGCAACTCCGTCCTCGATCTTTCTGAGAAGGTAGGGAAGCTGAAAAGAGTGTATACTGCTGGTGGCTATGCTACAGATAATCCTGCCGATGAACCCAGAGTGTATGGGGTTGCAAATATGTCGCACTTATTCCAGGAGCTCGATAGACTGGGCATCCGACAGATCGGTCCCGAGATTACCAGCATAACGTGGTTCAACGGGCTAATCCTGGGACTCGCTCATTCCAGAAATATAGAAGGGATAGGTCTATACGGAGAGGTCGACGATCCCAATATACCCCAAAAAGGCGCGGCCCGTAGTGTAGTGAAGACTATAGTGTCGCTCTTGAGCCTGCCGGGACTCGACTCCAGGAAGAAGTCTGCCGAGATCGTTTAACTAATGCACTAAAGGATCAACTAACGTTTCCCGAAGATGGACTTGAATTGTTCGGGCTCATATGGTGGGATATCTGCCAAGGCTAGATTCTCTTTAACGTGCTCTGGACTCTTCTGACCTACCATTGGCGCTAATACGCCTGGTGATGACCTGACAAACTGTAAACATGCCAAGCTTCTAGTCCTTAGACCCTGAATATCTATATTCTCGTTCAGCAGTCTGCCCTGCAATAGGGGAACACTCGTAAAGATTCCTATCTTCAATTTAATAGCAGCCTGAAGAAATGTCAGGGTCTCTTCTTGCACTTTCTGGTTGCGGAGTTCTAAAGCTTCTACCATTGCTAGATTGTAAGGCAGTTGAACGAATTTGAAGCCATTTTCAGGTCCGCCAACCTCCTTGGCTAATTTCACAATGTCCTCTAGGTTAAGATAATCAGGTGAGCTTGGTTCAACCCTAAAGCAGCTCCATGTAGCCAGACCATAGTAATTTATTTTTCCACTAGATCTCTCTTCCTCGTATAATTGAAATACTGTACGGAGTCTAGATACGAACTCCTCGCGACCAACTACAGGAAGCTGACTTTCTGCACTATTGTGTAGGTAGATTAGATCGACCTTTTTGAGACCTAGATTGCTCAAGCTCCTATCGAGCTGGTCCTTAAGGAATGTTCGAGACATGCAGTGAGCTGAATCGACTACCTGATCTGGGTCTAGAATTCCAGGCTTGATCAACTTCTCATAGATGTATGTCTGGGGATCTAGATCTACGTCCGCGTCTGGTGAGAGGTACCCATTCTTAGTACTCACGAAGATCTCATCTCGCTCTACGATATTTTCAGAAAAGAGATGGTCTAATCCTCTTCCTACAGAACGTTCAGCCTTCTGATTGCGATAATTTATAGCTGTGTCGATGACGTTAACAGAACCCGTAGTTATCGAATCTCTTACAGCTCGAGTGACTAGTTCATCTGTGTCATTATCCACACCTCCGAGGTAGGTGCCCATCCCTAAGGTTGAGAGATGAATCCCATCGAACTCGCGGTAGTGTCCCATCGTAGTAGTCTTACCTTCGTGTCTCTTCCGAAACCTACTGGTCCCTTCTGGCGAAGCCATAATCTCAAATCTTTATTTCACGATATATGCTTATTGTATAACTATCAGAGAATGCGTCGTATCTTGATAAAGGAATAATAAATCGAGAAAAGCGAGAGGTAGGCGAGCATGTCAAGTCGGCTCGCCATCGTTGGCTCAATCCTTGCCGTTTTCGGGATGATCTTTGCACTGCAGGGCCAGGGCACCTTAGGCCCCGCTCAATCTTTTATGGTTAACAACCCGAGGTGGATCACTTATGGCGCCCTAATGGTTGTTTTAGGCGTAACCATGAATCTTGTAAGTTCCTTCACTTCGAAAAGTAAGACTATCAAGGGATGAGGCGTCAAGCGAGACCTGTTTTTGAATTGGGGCTAGGTGGAGTAATCGTCTGAGCTAGAGAAGTACAGGCCTATCGTTGGGGAAGAGGAAGCAGCGGAGATATATCTTCTTGCAGATCGATTAAAGGGGGCAAGCATCCTTCACGTCAACTCGACGAGGTCTGGCGGTGGAGTTGCCGAGATCTTGAAAAGTCTGGTTCCATTGACAAATTCTTTAGGACTAAGAACATCATGGGAGGTCATTACAGCAAAACCCAGATTCTATGAAATCACCAAGAGTATGCACAATGCTCTTCAGGGTATGCGCCTTCCTTTGACGCAGGAGATGAAGGATACTTACATGGAAGTCAATCATAATTATGCCGAGACTCTCGACATCGATCATGATCTAATAATAATCCACGACCCTCAACCAGCCGCTCTCATACACTACGCGAAGAACAGGAATGCAAAGTGGATATGGCGGTGTC
>JAPUIC010000016.1 GCA_027297425.1 Nitrososphaerota archaeon
GTGCAAAGGGAAGAATTGGACCTGCTAAAGGTAAAGGGGGGCGAGCTTGAGGCGGAGATGAGAGAGCTAGGAGCCGAATTGGAGTCGGAGAAAGCTAAAACAAGAAACCTAGAATACCACGCGAACTTATGAAAGACAAGAAGATGACCCAAACCGTTCGACAAAATGTGAACTAAACCCTCCAGAACCTAATCAGGTATGAATCCACCTCCCAAGTAACTGGATTTTGAAGCTAATATTTTCGGAATCGCTTCAAAGAAATCCATACTCAAATCGGTCCGGAGCACATACGAGGCTACGCAGAACGGAGGGCACTAGACTCTGAGGCATAATGCCCAGCTGGGGCGTCGGACTCTGGTACTACTCCCAGAAGTCTTGCCATTCCCTCTTGAGGTGCAAATGTATATGATTCTAAGTATACACTGGACGAACGTCGAAGAGATCTTAATGTGGAACTGATTCCAAAATCCAGGCCCTTAAGCCCGTATTAGCCTCCTTTTACACGAGGATTTTGCAGAAAAATGCCACTTTTTCTGATTCCGATAGATTCAGGATCCATGCACCTAGAGTTGTGGCTTCAGAATCAATATATGTGATGGATTTACTGGAGCGTCTATGTTCAAGCGTGCACTCTTCAAGATTGGCGGACTTCTTCACGACCTTGTAAGTATGAGGTCGAAGGGTAACGGCCCAGACGATGGGCAGCAGGTTTAGCCTAATGCTCCTAAGAGCGCTCTACATCATCGGCGGTATGCTGAACGACCTAATCAGCTTGAGGTCGAAGGGCATCATCGACGACGGACAGAACCAAAAGGGGTAGCTTAATGTTTCGAAGAGCTCTCTACATTATCGGCAGCGTACTGAACGACTTGGTCAGCATGAGGTCGAAGGGCGCAGAGATCAACGACGGGCTAGACTAGTAAATCTCCGTAGAGGTTAATCCTCTATCACGTTACCTAAATACTTCCCAAAATCACGAACCCCGTTCTAGATGCAAAAACGCATCATATATCGAACTTCATGAAGCACTTGAAAATAGGAAGCTACATTGTCACTAACGATGGTTCACGTGGCTCTAAAAGAAATCTTGACTCTATGTTAACTCGAGCTTGTGATAGCTCTCCTCGAAACTCATTTTGTTCAGAATGTCGAGATTCTTCTAGTTCATGGATCTTGACAAACAACCCTATCTCGTGTGATCGATTTAGAAGACGGTCGATATTTGCCTTGATCTTCTCAAGTTCTTCCCTTGTTCCAGTAGTGAGAATAATTCCGGAACGGTGCAATCGGAACATGCCTCCTTCTGAACTCTCCACCAGAAACTCCCTTTTTGTATTCTTGGCATGAGCAATACCTGATTCATACAAGTGATGCGCAATCGAACTAGACTGGATCATTGTTAGTTTCATCTCAACGTCTTCTGTCAGCAGGTCTCGGGCTAGATTTAGAACTCCTTCATAGAGCTTGCGGAGTTTGCCGTCCTCCTCTATTCTCTTTACCTTTAGATTCTCCCATTTTTCCCATAGGCCAGGTGCAAATTCCTCCAGACGTTCCCTTCCAGGAGAATCCCTAAAGTAATCAGGATCAGTTGCCTCCCGGCTAGATATCTTTCCATCGGAGAAAGTCACATAGCTCAAACTACCTGACCAGTTCAAGAGCCGATCTCTAGTGAATTTTGCCCTCTCAATAAGTCTCTTCTGTTTTCTCTCAGCGAGTTGCAAACGGACCAGAAAGTAAGTTGCTAGACCACCGAACAAGACCCCGAAAGCTGTGATGATAGGAAGTGCGTTATTCAGTATGTCGGAAATTTGCATTAAGCATCTACAGTTCTCTATCAGCAAAGATAACTCTTAGTATTTGGCTCTGGGAGCTCGTCGAACCACTATCGAGCTAAAGGGGTTGAAACGTGGCAGAGCTATTAGCTCGACGCTATCTTCTTGTAGCCTCTCGTACAAACAAAACCTGAAGCAGCTCCAGGTAGAACTAAAACCGCATCTGGATTGCAGACAGCCGAGTTAGCGGAAGAGAGTCGAGACACTGAGTATATCCCTTCAGGAATCCAAGGACTCGATGAGCTCCTTGATGGGAAGGGACTCCCCAAGGGTTCGATAATCTTCATAGTTGGAGGACCTGGCAGTGGTAAGACTACCCTCGGTCTCCAGTTCCTTTGTAATGGCGCAGCTTCAGGTGATCACGGGGTCTACTTCTCTCTCGATGAGCCATTGGACTCGGTAATAAGAAACTCCGCCAAGGTGGGTCTAAATGTTGATCAGTTGTACAGAGAGAGGAAGATAGGATTACGGGATGCCTCTCCTATAATATCGGTCGAAGGAGAGATATCGGCTCAGAAGTTCCTCCGTTCAGCAGAGTCTGGCCTGACATCTCTGATCAATAAGGTCGACGGCGCTACCAGATCACCACCTGCACAGAGACTCGTCATCGACTCCCTAGCTACGCTCATCCTCCAGTTTCCAGTCGACGCCGAGAGGAGATTGGCAATAAAGGGAATCATAGAGGCGATACGCCCTCTCAATTGCACAACCCTTCTCGTCTCTGAGCTATCTGACACCGCCCTAGAGAGGGCATATGCGTTCGAGGAGTATCTGTCAGATGGAGTTATCGTCATGATGTCACTGAATGTAGGGGGAGAGACCCTTCAGTCCTTCACGGTAGAGAAGATGAGGGGCGTTGACCATGATAAGCTGGCTCATCCATATAAGATTGTTAAAGGTGGGATCCAGGTCTTTCCAACAGAGGTTGCTGATTATTAGTCTTATAACAAGCGATAATTCCCTTACCTCGAAATAACGGTCTCGACCTAAAGGCCTGGTTATCTTTCTACTCCTTCGGTCCAGACATGCGCTCACAACAACTTTATCTCTTTATCTCTTGACGAACGGGACGGCGTTGCCCTCCATGAAGACCACGATGCGGAATATTCGGCGACTTTTCTCAGAGGAGTGCGCAACGGATCGTTGTTCGTTAACCGAACTGCTTTGGCAACAGGTTTTGTGTTTTGTGTCTAGTTCCGCTTTCGGAACCTCAACTATCTACTTGTATTTGACCAAGCCCCCTAATTGTGTCTGATAAAGTATATTAATTTGGAGAATTGAAAAGACGCGTATGTTACTATTACATCTGCCCTAATTACTAACCCTAAGAACGGATGTGTAGGCCCACTCGATAAGGATCAGGCAAAAGATCTGAAGGATGGGCTATTCTACATCAACATTCACACGACTGAATTCGGTGGTGGAGCGATTAGGGGACAAGTGTTACCCGTCAAAGGGGCAAAGTAGTAAGTAAGGAGTAATCACCAAAGACTTGAGTCGGCGAATTCCATACAATTCGCCATCCCCTATTTTTTCGTTAAGGTTCAAAGGTCGCCCGAGGTTCACTCGCCCTACGAACGTAATGCTCGTTGGAACCCAGAAATCTGGGTTCGCATCCTAGGCGGTGATGTGGATGGAGTTCGAACCACATAAACATCATCAAGATATGTACTCACGCGAATGAAGATTGACGTTGTGCTGACAGGCAT
>JAPUIC010000017.1 GCA_027297425.1 Nitrososphaerota archaeon
GTAAACGTGGCGGCTTCAAGAGCGAGAATTGCTATGGGAATTAACACTACGAAGGATATGATGTTAGAAAAATATACAAAAGCCATAGATCACATGATACAACCAAAAACTGTCGCCGATGGACCTGTTCAGGAAGTTATCCTGAGAGATGGTGAAGTTGATATGATGAAGTTTCCTCAACTTGTTTTTCATGAGGATGAAAAACCGTACATTACAGCAGGTATTCACATAGCCAAGGATCCTGAAACTGGTGTTAGTAATTGTAGTTTCAACCGTCTTCAAATAAACGGAAAAAATCGGCTGGGGATAAGAATGGCTCCAGGAAAGCACCTAAGCGAATTCTATGCAAGAGCCGAAGAACGTGGGAAGCCTCTTGATGTTGCTGTTGTATTAGGCTATCCTCCAGCGTGGGCGGTCGGAGCTCTATTTATCGGTGCATATGGAATTGATGAGATCCCTATAATGGGTGCTCTAGCAGAAGAGCCAATAGAGATGGTGAAGTGTAAAACAATCGATGTTGAGGTCCCTGCGTATGCTGAAATAGTCCTCGAGACTCAAATGTTACCCTATGTAAGAGAAGAAGAGGGGCCGTTTGGTGAATTTAGTGGTTATTCTGTCTCAAAGGGAATGAAGGAGGTTCTAGAAGTTAAGGCGATAACACAGAGGAAAGATCCTCTATATCAAACAATATGTGGTGGAAAACATATGGAACATCTGTACTTGGCTACCCTCCCTATGGAAAGTAACTTGTACAAATCAGTAAAAGGCACTATTGGTTCTACGATAGACGTTCATGTACCTTGTATGGGTACAGTGTTCATAAAAATGAAAAAACGGCAATTAGGTCAAGCAAGGAACGCAATATTTGCCGCTTTCGCGGCGGATCAATACATTAAACACGCGGTTGTTGTCGATGAAGATATTGATATTCATAGCGAGGCTCAAATCTTCTCTGCGATGTCAAGTCGTGTCCAGGCAGACACGGATATTTTTGTAGTATCGGATGTATGTGGTGTTGATACAGACCCTTCGGCTCCCAATCCACCGTTAACTGCAAAAATGGGAATAGACGCTACGGCTAAACCATTTCTCCGTGACTTCCCTCCTAGAACTAAAATTCCAGATGAAGCCGTTGCAAAGGCAGAGCGCTACGTTAAAGTAGACAATTAGGGTGAGATTACACGGAAATTCCCTCACTTGAGGTCTTTATGAAGCCTCGGTCGGTAGCAGTTATTGGTGCTTCTAGAGATCCCGCCTCAATGGGAAACTCTGTAGTAAAGAGTATACAAGATTGGGGTTTCACTGGTGATATCTATCCGATCAATCCGAAAGCTACCGAGATTTTAGGCCTCAAAGCCTATCCTGATATTGGTTCTGTACCATCTACTATTGATGTCGCTTCGATTCTAATTCCAACTCAGTTTGTTAAAGGGGCTGTAGAAGCGTGTGCGAATAAAGGTGTAAAGGGTGTAGTTATCTACTCAGCTGGATTTGCTGAAACTGGTGAACAGGGGCTTGCTGCTCAAAATGAAATAAAGGAATTAGCCAGAGAAAGAGGGTTACGAATTTTAGGACCAAATATTAATGGATATTTTAATGTCCCTTCTAAACTGAATCTAACTTTTAATCAATTCAAGTATCTACCGGGTCCAGTAAGTTTAGTTAGTCAAAGTGGTGCTCTAGCTAGTGCAATTATCTTTAGATCCACTCATGAGGGAATAGGTTTCAACAAATTCATTGCGGTTGGGAATCAAGCAGATGTTACAGAAATTGATGCTTTAGAGTATTTGGAAAATGATCCTTCAACGAAACTTATTGCGATGTATATTGAAGGACTATCTGATGGTCGTCGATTTCTAAGTGTAGCTAAACGTATAGTTGCAAAAAAGCCTCTTATTGTCATTAAAGTCGGTATTGGAGAGGCTGGACAGAGGGCAACTATGTCACATACAGCATCAATTGCTGGGTCAGACGCCATTTATGATGCGGTATTCAAAAGCCTCGGAATTATCAGAGTTTCAGGTTTGGAAGAATTAATCTATACCTTACTAACATTTACGACTCAACCAATACCTCGAGGGAATAGAGTTGCAACCATGACTAACGCTGGAGGTTTAGGTAACATTGCAACAGATTCTTGTGAGAAAGAGGGCTTGGTATTCCCTTCTTTAACACAGAGTACAAAGGACGAGTTCTTTAAGCACGCACCCAAGTTTGCTAGTGCAGCTAATCCAGTTGACCTAACCGGGATGGCTGATTTTAAGATGTATAAGGCTACACTTACCGCAGTACTCAAAGATGAAAATATTGATTCAGTAATAGTGAATGCTAACAAACCAACTTTTCTGGGAATTGAAGAATTTATGAATGCGTGGATCGAAAATATTTCCGTCGCCAAAGAACTTGGTAAGCCACTTTTAGCCTGTCATGTTGGTGGTAGTTGGGACGATGTTCAGAAGATCCATTCAACGTTACGAAGGAAAGGTCTACCGGCTTTCCAAGCACCAGAAATCGCAGCGAAGATATTAAGTCATCTCGTTGCGTATGGGGAAAGTACTAGAAAGAGGCAATCGTAGGTTATTCAGTTATTATTCCTCAACGAAATCTATTAGGTTAGTCTGTTTAGCTTTCGAAATCTCCGGAAATATACTTCTTAGTTCTTGAGTAATTAACTCAAACCGTTTTCGTAGATAATCACCAACTTGATATTTTGAACATAGTCCTGTCCCAAGCTCTAAGTACTTCTCTACTGATCGTTGGGAAATAGTTGGCTGAAGTTTACCATCACATGATAAACACGTTCCCTTTAATGGATACCTTCTGTAGCTAGTTTGACATTTTTTACATTTGAATGATTGAGAGGTATATGCTCTTAAATTTCCTACAATATCTGGTACAAGGTGGGTTCGTAAGACTGAAGCTACAACTTCGTTCGGATCTACGCCGTTGATTTTTTCAGCTATTTCTATCTGCTTCTCTAGTTTTAGTTTTAGGGACTCAAGTACTGAATATGTACTCCTAGATTTATTATAGAGGATAGTGCTTGTGGGATGAGTAAAGTTAAGATTGAAGAAATGGGATTCGTCTTTTAGTCTCTTTTTAACTACGTCTATCTCACTTGAGATTTCATCTGGTAACGTCTCTTTTAGTGTGCTTTCATAGAAGTTTAGTGAATATTTACTGTCTACATCGAAGTTATGCGCTTGTTCGTCTACTTCTGCAGGTATTATCAAAGGTTGTAATAATAAAGGTGCGTCCATTAACCCTCCAATTCTTGAAGGTAAATATTCTCTAGAAAAATTAAGGAGTACATCGAGTAATAGTAATATAGCATCCTCATCACCATCACAGTCTCTTCTCTTAGCTGCTTGCCAGTAAGGATGAGCGAAACATACTTGGGCATTGGTAAAACCGATTATTCTTCCTAAAACTCCTACTGAGGTATGGGGAGCTAATCCAACAGCCATATGACCTACTAAGTCAACGGTTTTTCTAATTTTATAGAACGGTTCTTGGTTGTATACATGAATTAGGAGGTCATCGATGAAGTTAGCTATGCCCACTAAACAAGTGCCAGCTTCTTTTGGGAGGATTATATCCTGGATAAAAAGTTCAACGATTTGATCCTCGTTTTCTATCGGTTTATTGTGGATGTCTTTATTGTATCCTAGGTGTCTGAGTGATTCTATTGTTATTCCAATATCTTTTGGTTTAAAATGAGTTAGCGGAGCGTTGGTGGCATCAAATCTTATAGTTCCATCTTTATACAAAGAAAGATTATGCTTATTTCTGAGGATTCCTTTTTCCAGTAGCTCTGGA
>JAPUIC010000018.1 GCA_027297425.1 Nitrososphaerota archaeon
GGTATCTTGAATTTGTCTAAATTCTTTCGTATATCCTCTACAGCCGTTTTATCGACAACATTCCCAATGAGCATAACTCTGGCAATAGGAAACTCTCTAATGCCAACATAAAGGGCATCCAAGCTATCACCCAGTGGGGCCAATAAAATATACTTCTTCGAAAACACAATATTATAGTAAATAATGTGGTATTAGAGGTTATTCCTTACCAATTAAATATATTCTTTACTACATTACCAGTTATCTATCCGGAGTGATTTGGCATACCCTATCGGCCGAGTTAAGATTAGTAGGTTATACTGATCCTAGTTGGACAATTGAGTACCATTTGTCGTCATCTGTAAAGCTGTTCTGAATTTTTAGAGCACTAGCCTCCGCCATATCAGATATGAGCGGTATAGTCAACTTGTATGAGTTCTCAGTATGGATATAGTCATCCTGTGAGAATGTAAAAGTCTCGCCGATGGATTTTATCTTTACACTACAATCCTTCTTGCAGACGAGATGCATTTCGATCCGGCGTTCATCTTCATTATACAGGGCATGATGAACGAAATCATCCAAGTCAAAATCACCATCAAGCTCCCGGTTTATCCTAGTTAGTATATTCTTGTTGAATTTCGCGGTTACTCCATTCTTGTCATTGTAGGCAGCTCTCAAAATGTCAGGGTCCTTGTGAAGATCGAACCCAATTAGAAATGTATCCCCTGGATTCATTGTTTTCTTAACCATCTTTAAGAATTCGATCGACTCACTGGGTTCAAAGTTTCCTATGCTAGATCCGAGGAAGAGGATGATTTTACTGCCTGATATTTTGTTCTCATTAATGTAGTCTTGTACAGCGTTGAGACCGGTCTCGTATTCAAACGGGATACCAACAAATGTCAGGTTCGGATAACCTGCGGATAGAATACGGGACGCTTCATCTAAGGCTGTAGGCGAGAGATCTACGGCAAAGTAGTGAAGCGAATCATGTGCCTCAAAGATTGAGTCTAATAGTATCCGAGTCTTCTTAGAACTTCCACTACCTAATTCTACAAGTGAAAAACTAGATCCATTATTCTTGACTATTTCTTTTTGATACTTTCCAAGTATCGCTGCTTCCAATCGGGTTAGGTAATATTCTGGTTGGGCACATATTTCTTCAAAGAGTGTTGAGCCGAGTTTATCGTATAAGAACCTGGGTGAAATCGATCTTTGTTTTTCATTCAACCCAGATCGAATAGCGGATGCGAAACTTTGATCCTGACGCATGTAAAATTTTCAACTCTTAACAATTAGATATATCATAACGGGTCTCTTCGCAATCTACGTGTTTTTTTAAGTGAACAATTCGCTTCGACTAATATGTGTTCTGTTGTATGGAATAATTAGTTCTAGTGACGTCACATATGTTTTTTTAGTATACAGGTAGATCTATAGAACAATGTTGAGGGGTAAGGTCGCCATTGTGACTGGAGCGAGCAGTGGTATAGGGCAAGCAATTGCTGACATTTACTCAAAAAATGGCGCGGATGTGGTTTTAGCAGCTAGAAGTATCGAGATCTCTAGATCTATTGCGAAGAGACTCAGGAGACGAGACCATACCGATCCAGTAGCGCTTGAAATCGACGTTGAAAAGGAAGGCGACCCGCAACTTCTTCTAAAAGAGACGATCAAGAGGTATGGAAAAGTCGATATTCTAACAAATGTTGCTGGCTTCGCTATGAAGGACGCCCTCTGGAATAAGGCATTTCACTCAGTAAGCGATGAAGAATTACTCAAAGTTCTGAACGTGGATCTTCTAGGGGCTTTTAGATGTTGCAAAGCTGCGATACCACACATGAAAGCGCGTAGTTCTGGCGTCATAATTTGTATCTCGTCGACTCCAGCCATAGCTGGATATGATAAAGGTGCACCATACACTATCGCAAAGGCAGGAATCCTTGGTATGGTAAAACATATAGCTTACGAGTATGGTCAATTCAATATCAGAGCCTACGCACTAGCACTTGGGAACATAAAGACTCCCAAGACTTTCGATCATTTAACCAAAGAACAGAAACTCAAACTAACTAAAGAGGCACCTTTGAGACGGTGGGGTAGTCCTGAAGAAGTAGCCGGTACTGCTTTAATCCTCGCTTCAGAGCATGCGAGTTTCGTTACAGGACAGACGATAGTAGTAGATGGCGGAACAGTTATGAGATAGATGCACTCAAAACAGTCCACTCGCAGTGGTGGGGTACATATGAGGGTCGAATTTTCATTTGCAAAATCCTTCAAGATTATTTTTACATCTGTAAAGTATTTTAATGACTTCTTTGCTATTGATAGATGCAAAGCATTTATTGCTATATCATATAATTAGAGTGTTAATAGATTGAGTAAACAGCAAGCCATTGAGGGAGAAAAACGTCTAGCCCTTAAGATTGGAGGTATGCATTGTGCTGGGTGCGCCGTAGCAATCCAGAAGTATCTGTCTACTATTGATGATATTAGTAAGGCCGAGGTAAGTTATGCATCTGGGAAGGCAGTAGTTACGTTTGATTCTAGCAAGATAAATATTGGTCAGATCGAAGAAGCGGTAAAAGAGGTCGGATACCGAGTTGTATATGAGAAGATCTCCCTTGCGGTCTCCTCCTTGAACGATCCTTCAGATGTGCAGTCCATAGAAAAGGCGATATCCAGACTAGAAGGCGTTAAGGATGTTTCAGCAAATGTAGTTACAAAGAAGGTACAGATCGAGTACAATCAAGCCTTAATCGCGTTGTCGGATCTCAGGTCTGTTCTCGGGAAAATGGGTTATGATGTCCTGAGTGAGGAGTTCGCTGCAAGTGAGGAGGAACTTGAGGCTAGGACCCTAAAGCGACTTGTGATAATAGGAGGTATCTTCTCAGTCCCGGTTCTGATTTGGGCAATGTTGACCCATTTCTCCTCCGGTTCATTTGCACTTGTCAGAGGGTTTGCCAGTTTTCCCTTGGCTTTTACACCCGTTTCTGCGATAATAGTTCTTGCTGCGGCATCAGTAATTCAAGTTTTGCTCGGAAGCAGATTCTATCGTGGTGCTATCAAAGCTGCAAAGATGAGGACAGCCAATATGGATACTCTGATCGCTCTCGGTACAACAGCTGCCTTCGGGATGAGTGTATGGTATACATTCCCACTTCCCAATTGGGACAACATCTACTTTGATGCGTCTTCTATAGTGCTTACCCTAGTCATCTTAGGCAAATATATTGAAATTCGGACGAAGGGAAGGACATCTGCTACCATCAATAAGCTGGTCCAACTCCAGCCCAAACAAGCTACGATAATACGGGATGGAAAGGAGATGGAATTATCGGTTGAATCTATCAGGACCGAGGATGTAGTCTTGGTTCGACCAGGAGGCAAGATTCCGGTTGATGGGATCGTTCTAGAAGGTGACTCCGCAGTCGATGAGTCGATGGTTACTGGAGAGTCTATCCCGAATCAAAAGAAGGTAGGTGACAAAGTGATCGGGGGCACTGTAAACAAAGAGGGATCCTTGAAGATAAGGAGTACGTCCGTCGGCGGAGATACGTTTCTCTCTCAAGTTATCAATCTTGTAGAAGATGCGTTGGGTAGGAAACCCCCACTTCAAAGGCTGGTCGACAAGTTTGCGGGCTATTTCGCATTCATGAGTATCATAGTAGCGATTTCTACCTTCACCTTCTGGTTCTATACACATGGCTTTTCGCCTGCACTAATTGCATTAGCGGTAATACCGGCTGTTGCAGTTCTAGTCGTTGCATGCCCCTGTGCATTGGGACTTGCAACCCCAACTGCGGTAACGGTAGGTATCGGGAAGGGAGCTGAGAATGGAATTCTGTTTAAGGGAGGAGATGCCTTGGAGTCATCTAAGAACCTTAGCATGATGGTCTTTGATAAGACTGGAACTTTAACCTGGGGGAAGCCAGTAGTAGTCGATATAATTGCTTACAATAATAAGGCAAAGTCTTCTAAACCATCTTTAGAGAAGGATAGTAACTCTCTAGATAAAGCGCAACTCGAAGTACTCAGAATAGCAGCAATAGCTGAGAAGAATTCCGAGCACCCGTTAGCCCAATCCATTGTGAACAAGGCTAAGGAACACACGAGGAAGTTAGATGATCCTGGTGGATTCCGCAGTATCCCCGGTAAGGGTGTTTGGGCCAAAGTAGATGATCATGAGGTATACGTTGGTCAATCCAAGATGTTGGAAGAGCAGGGGATCAAGGTGAGTAACTATCGGGAAGATATCGAGAGGCTTCAAGGGGAGGGGAAGACTACGATCCTCCTAGGAATGGAGGGAAAGGTCGTTGGTCTATTAGCACTATTAGATACCCCTAAGCCGGAAGCGGCTGAAGCTATAGCGGAACTCAAGAGGTCTGGAATCGATGTTATGATGCTTACCGGAGATAATGAAAGAACTGCCAAGACGATAGCTAGTCAATTGAGGATTGAAAACGTCAGAGCTGAAGTTCTTCCTCACCAAAAGATCGAGGTTATTCAGGAACTCCAAAAGCAGGGAGAGAAGGTCGGGATGGTTGGAGACGGGGTAAACGATGCACCTGCTCTTACTCAAGCTGATGTTGGATTTGCAATTGGGAGTGGTACCGACGTTGCAATTGAGGCAGGTCAAGTAATACTGATGAGGGATGACATTAGAGATGTTGTCGCTGCGGTTCAGGTCAGCAAGAAGACGATAGGGAAGATCAAACAGAACCTATTTTGGGCGTTTATCTACAATGCCACCTTGATCCCTGTAGCGGCAAGCGGAATACTTGAACCTACATTTGCCGGTATTGCTATGGCATTGAGTTCGATATCAGTAACATCTAGTTCTCTATTAATGAAGAGGTGGACGCCGCCCATAAAAAAGGCCATTGCAAAGGCTCAAAAGATTGAAAGAAAGATTGAAATTTAATTCGTTTCCAGGAATGTTGGCCATTGGCGTCGTAATGTTCGTTGTCATATTTCTAGGTGGTTTCTACGCCCAATCTGCTTTCAGCGAGTCCCTACCACTCAAAGTGATCCATCTAACACCTAGGGATAATACAGTACCTACCATCCAGCAATGGGGCTATAATGGTACCAATCCAACTATAGAGATCAAAGTCGGGACTATAGTTAGACTTGTCCTTGACAATACTAACGGTCTCGCTGTTCACGACTTTGTAATAGAGGAAGGCATGGGGGTTCATCTAGTTCCTGATCTATTTCCTGGTCAGACAGGCACTGTAGAGTTTTTCGTCGGAGTTCCCGGTGAGTTCACATACTTTTGCTCGGTACCAAATCACCTGGAGTGGGGTATGGAAGGGACTTTCACAGCTGTACCTTAGC
>JAPUIC010000019.1 GCA_027297425.1 Nitrososphaerota archaeon
TGGAAAAATGTACTCTTTCACTCATTTTCAGAATGAAGGCATACTAAAACTGGAGAACATATTCTCTCTATCTAGGTAGCGCTGAGCTCGTCAAAAATGTCAGTTAGTAATGTTAAAGGCTTCCCCGATGGCGTGCAAATTGGCTGAAGTGCTGGAGGTATCTCCATATAGGTAGGCAGCCTCTGAGTGATTCTAGCTTCGTAGGTCTCTATGGTTTCGTTCTGATAGAATACCCCAATAGGGATCTTATCTCCCCACTCAAAGGATTTAGAGACAGCTTGACTAATTTTCTTGTTTAATTCGCTAGGCTTTCCAGGCGGCTTAACAATTGGGTCATATTTCTCGTCTTCTAAATGATAGACCCTCGGACGCCGATTCCCAGTGTCATGATCTATCCTATCTTCGCCACCGTACCATTCTTTTGTGTTGATGTCGTTATATGTAGGGCAGGGCTGAAGGATATCAATGAATGCAGATCCTTTGTGTTCGATTCCTCTTCTAATTAGGTCCTTGAGGTGTTTTACTTCATATGCATAGCCTCTACCAATGAATGTATACCCTGATGCTAGCGCAAGTGTAATCGGGTTAATAGATTCATTAGGGTTCGGAACCGACAAAGACTTTGGCTTTAAGCCACGTTTTAGCGTTGGAGATGCCTGTCCCTTCGTTAAGCCATACACTCCGTTATCGTGAATAATATACGTAAAGTTCAGGTTTCGTCTCCCAGTGTTGACGAAGTGACCCGCGCCTATCCCAAAACCATCCCCGTCACCGCCTACTGCAATTACCTCGAGGTTTGGGTTTGCCAACTTTGCCCCAATGGCAAAAGGGAGTCCCCTTCCGTGTAGGGTATGGATGCCATAGGTGTTGACATAATGTGGCATCTTGCTAGAGCAGCCTACACCTGAAAAAAGGGCTACGCTTGAGGGATCTAACGACATATCTGCAAGCGTCATCTGTATGGCATTGAGAATCCCAAAATCTCCGCATCCAGGACACCAGTCATTATGAACCGGCGTTTTGTAATCTGACAGCTTAAGTGCCATGTGTCAATACCATCCTTTTCGGCGCCGTGCCTTTACAAAGTTTCTTGAGCGACGAGACTATTTCATCGCAAGACATTGCCCTCCCGTTAAATTTCACGATTTGATGATCCATCACTATTCCGCACTCGGACCTGAGATAGCTTGCGAGCTGTCCTGAGTAGTTCATCTCTATACATACTTTGGTTCTCTTCATATTAACCAAATCCAAGAAATGTTTGCTGGCAAATGGCTTTAGCATTCTAATATGAATGAAGTCGATATCTTCGCCTTCACCCTTCAATATTTCCATGGCGTCAAGAATCGCCCCCTTTATAGATCCCCAACTAATGACGCATATTTTACTCCTCCCGGTTCCATACGAACTAATTCTCTCCTCATACGGGATTTCCTTAGAAGCTAACGTCATTTTTCCCATTCGTTTCTCCATCATTCGTGTCCTATTTTCAGGATCTTCACTGATGTGACCCTCCTCATCATGCTCATCCCCGGTATTCCAAAAGGTCGTCCCTCTGGTTCCTAGGACGACTCTGGGTGAGACGCCAGCTTCCGTAAATGAGAATCTCTTATAGGTGACTTTTTCCTTATTCAATTTAGCAATCTCTTTTTCAGATACGATTCTACCCCTGTCGATATGTATCCTATCTGCGAATAGTGGAAAAGTGGCACTGCTATTTGCCAGGGCTTTATCTATCAAATGTATCACAGGTAACTGATATTTTTCAGCATAGTTGAATGCACGTGCTGCATCGTAGTACGCTTCTTCGTGATCTCCTGAAGCAAGCACTATTCTTGGAAATTCTCCATGACTTGCATGTAATGCAAATTGGAGATCGCCTTGTTCTGTTCGCGTAGGCAGCCCCGTACTTGGACCTCCCCTTTGGTATAATGTTACGACGAGCGGGACTTCGTTCATCCCACTCCATCCCAAACCTTCTACCATCAAAGAAAAACCTGGTCCAGATGTAGATGTCGACGCCCGCGCTCCTGCCAGCCCCGCTCCGATAGCCATGTTAACTGCCGCGATCTCGTCCTCCGCTTGCATTACTAAGGCTGAGCCTATCCCCTTTTTCATGCCTTTTTTAATATCATGACATTCTGAAAGCAGATCTGTGTCCAGCTTTACTAACTGATGATTTTCCATATACACACTCTCATCACTGGCAGGTGTGATAGGGTAATATGATTGGAATCTACATCCTCCCAGTAGTTTACCCATCGCAACTGCTTGGTCGCCTTGGAGGTATATTCTGGGTTCCTTCGTTTTTATCACCCTGAGCGGGCTGTTTGGCCGAGATGGGAACGTATCCTGTACATATTTGGTGGCCTTCTTCGCAGCAATAATATTTGTCTCTATTATCTTCGGCTTGCGCCCGAAAATACGGGAGATTGACTCATGGAGCAGATGTTCTGGAAATTTCAACAGGCTTAGAGATGCAGATACCGCCATTACGTTAACTATGCGTGCGATTCTACTCAGTTTTACTTCCTTAATCTCGTCTCCTACATCTTTGAGTAAATTTGAGTACGGGATAGGATAAAGTTTAACGCCGGATTTCTTTGCGTTCTCAAGGAGACCATATACTGAATAATCCATTCCGGTCTTATTCAGCTTCGTCTTGAGGTCTCGAGAAACCTCTTTTTCTAGAGTCGGGATTTCGGAGATATTTGTATCCTTTAGTTCTTTATCGTAAATTATAGCACCGCCCTTTACAACCTCATGGGAGTGGCGGACAACAGTCTCGGTATCAAAGGTCGTTAGAATATCCACTCGATCGTTGTGAGATCGGATCTGATTGGAGTTTACTCGAACTTGAAAATAACTATGCATTCCCATGATGTTTGAATAGTATTCTCTCTTTCCAAACGCGAACAAACCACCCAGTGTACAAGCTCGAGCGAATACGTTTGCTGAAGAGTCGACACCACTTCCCTGTGGGCCTCCGATCATCCAAGAAAGACTAGCTAATTACAAGAGCACCTAGGAAATAATCCTATTGTTAATGATGTTCTTTTTTCTAATAAGCATACCGCTCTATAATTAAAAAATTAACAACTATTGATATGTCGTTCTCAGATACGGATGTCTTTTAGAAATTAACTTCTCGAGCTCTACCTTGAGTTTGAAGTCCAAATCTCTATGATGTGCGGAGAATATCGCATCTCGTTTGTTCGAGTATACCATCGGCCCTTGGATCGTGAGCGGGGTAGTTATTCGGTTTAACGACACGGGATCTCTCGTGAGTGTTTCTCTTAAGAGTCGATCAGATCTTCGCTTCAAGTCCTCTTCGTTCTGCGCTAACTCGAGTGAATCTGCTTTTAGGGGTCTAAAACCAAAACTAGAACCTGGGGAATCGAATTCGGGTTCCTCATCTAGTGTATCGACGAGTCCATAACCCGCTGTCTCATATGGATTGATGACCTGTTCCTTAAGCAACCAAATATTCTTTCTTTGTACAATCATCGTGTTATAGAAGCCTGCTCTATCTTGGCTAACCGTTACCTTCCATCCCTTGGGACTCTGATTATATGCGTTCATTGCCTTTTTCCTGATTTCGTTAGAGCTCTCCAC
>JAPUIC010000002.1 GCA_027297425.1 Nitrososphaerota archaeon
ACCATCAGTTATCTAAGAATCTGATTCGAGACTAACTCTCAGTTTCAGATGTGTCTTTTGGTACGTTAGTGACCGTCGCTTCTACCTTTTCTGCGCTTGCGAACCGTGGACCTACATTCGTTATCTTTATCCTAGCCTTCTCTCCACTCTTGGTGCCAGGGACAAAGATGACAAAACCGCCGATCTTGGCAACCCCATCGCCCCTCTTGCTGGTCTCAGTTATCTCCACATCGTATTCCTTTCCTACCTCGACTGGTTTGGATTCTTGCGACCTAAAACCTGAGGGAGAGCGACCGTATCCGCTTCCGCTTCCGCTTCCGTAACTCGTCTTTCTTAACCTCCTAGTGTTCTTTACACTACATCTTTTAGCTAATAGATGCTATAAAAAGAGGTCCAGGTTGATCTTGTCCTGCCCAGGTTCGTACTGTCGGGCAGATTTGAACCGTTTTCGGTTCGGGTATCGCCGAGCCTACTGCCGATATGGCCGGACTTGTCTGAAGATTGTTTTGAACCCAACCTCAGAACCAATAACGCTCCGAGTCCCTCCGGGCCCGCTATAAAAAGCGCAGGGGCCTAGCGATCTAGGCTTTCCTATTGTTTGATTTCTATGGTTTTCCTGGCGGAGGAGCTAATCCTAGCTGCTGCATCATCCCTGCTTGATCCATTAATCCCCAATGTTCTACCGACTTTCCATCAGGCCCTACCCTGATCATGTCAAACGAGTTTATGGTAAATGATTTTCCGGTGGGGGGAATCCCCATGAACTCGCCCTTATGTGTGCCTGAAACTGTTGCTCGAGTGATTATCTTATCGCCTTCGCCGACTATATCCTCTACTGTCGCTTTGAGATCCGGAAATGCGGATCTGAACATTGCCTGGATCTGCTTTGTACCTTCCTTCCCCTGAGGAAATCCTGGAAGACGTGAATGATCTACAATGTTGTCGGATATGAGTTCGTCGATAACCGAAAAATTTCCTTTATTCATAACTTCCTCGTAAAACTTTCTCACATTCGCCTTGCCATTTTCTAGGGACATGTCACGCCGAATCTATCTTGGATATATATATGCTTAGGCTTGACGGCAACTAGAAAACCATATGGCCACATGATGGTCACAGAAACGAAGCCTTGTTTTGAAACCTAGGACAGACACAATAACGCTCCGAATCCCTCCGGGTGAGGACTAGCTTCTATCATAAAGTGGCTGTGCCACAAGTTCATTGAATCTATAATAACTAAGGATCGACACATGAACCTTCTAGAATATGGGTTATCGCTCGGGCGCAAGTAGAGAACATCTAACTTCAACTGATGCCCTCGAAAATATTGATCGTAAACTAGGTTTCCCAAGAGGGACCCTTTACGATCTCTGCCTAGCATCCATAAAGTCAAAGACTAAAACCAAGTCAGGGGTCAAGGTGACATATCGAGGAGAAGTCGACCGCCAAATACGGATGACCCATCGCTTCGTTCAGGTGCGTAAAGCCATATTCCTAATAGAGTTTAAGATCACAAAGGCGGGACAGCTGGTCGACCGTGTCGTCCAGGTTCATTTAGAAGTATAGCGAAACCGAAACGATTCAAAGTCGCTGGCACTAGGATGTGTATTAGTACATCATACTGAGCAGCGAAAAAGTCTTGACATCAGGGAGGTTTAAGGCTCCGAATTACCAAGGCATTATCTTAGCTATCTCCAAGGCCTACCTGAATAGATTTCGAAACCATCTACGGAACCAATAACGCTCCTAGTCCCTCCGGGCCCGCTCTCAAACAAACGGTAGGCTTGGTCACTCTTTTCTAAGCGCTACGATAGGAAGAAGCCGAGCTGCGCGCCAAGCTGGATATAGTCCAGCGATAGTACTAACGAGTACTCCTACCAGAAAAACTGTCCCAATAGTCTCAGGTATGAAGACGGGAGTTATTTGTGGAACATTCCCTCCTCCACCACCGAGCCCCGCGAGAATCGGCAATAGGAATGACGCCAACACCCCTCCAACCAACAATCCAGTTGCGCTACCAATTACCCCGATAATGAATGACTCCGTGAGAAACATAAAGAGTATTGTCCTGCTTTTAGCGCCGATTGCCTTCAATGTGCCAATTTCTCTGGTTCTCTCCATAACCGCCGTATAGAGAGTGGTTACGATTCCTACTCCTCCGACTAGAATTGAAACCCCCCCTATTGCAGAGAAGAAAGCATTAAAGCCGCTCAACACATTGTTTATTGTTTCCAAAAGAAGAGCCGGGGAGACTACCCCGATATCTTCTCCGTATATGCTTCTAATCTGTTCTTCCACAGAAACGTTGAGATCGGCATCAGTAGTGACTACAAGGATGCTATCAAACTTCGAGGATTTCTTAAGGAATGAATCTGAAATCGATAGAGAGACTACAATTGCGTTGTCGTATTGAGGATTCCCAGTTTCTGCCATAATGCCCCTTACAATGAAACTTTTCCGATCGGTAACAAACTCTTGTTTTAGGTCATCGAAGCGCTGATATTCGGCGGTGATTAGACTTCCTACGCTCGCGAATGGAGCATCCTCACCTTGGGGGTGCGCGACGTTGAACCCTAGACCTACTCCGGTCGGATCACTGGGAGAAATCAGCTCTCCTGCCTCCAATTCAAGGGTTGGAATAATCACGGGTAATTTGGTAGTATCCATACCCAACATCTGCGTTGATTGTACTTTCCCTCCCGACACTATTTGTACGCCGCCCCTAAAGGTGGGAATTACCTCCTGAACACCTTCTATTGGCCGAATTGAATCTACAACAAATCTGGTCAAAGTAACCTTCGGAGGCTCGTCTCCTCCAATCGGAGGCCCATCACCTCCCCCTATCCCTGCCAGTGGATTAACTGGTGTAACTGTGAGGACATTTGGTGCAAGAGTATTGAACTGGTTCGAAAGAAAGCCATTAAATCCACCACTTAATCCATTGAGTGATGTTATCAAAGCGATTCCTATGGCTACCATTAGGATAGTTAGAGATGATCGTAACTTCTTTTCACTGATAGCTGAAAACGAGTATTTTATGACATCTAGTGGATTCATTCACTCCTCTTCTCAACGATTTGCTCATAATTAAGTAATGATGCGATCACCAAATCACTTCTGCAATTCTCCGCCAGGCAAAAACGGACGGCAAGCAAAAAAGGATATACCCAAGTAAGAGTTGCCGTAGATTAGGTAGGAGTGTGATGAGTAACGAGTATTACACTTTCTGATCTGAGAAAATTGCAGGTAAGTGAGTTCATCAAAGAACCAGTTTTGTCACACCCAAACTCGACCATTTCCGAAATTATAGGACTGCTTCGTTTGAAGAATTCGTACGAAGTGTTTATTGAAGAACAAAAAAAGGTGGGCGTGATTACCACGAGGGATTTGCTTTCAGTTAGAAATATTACGACTAGAAAGTCTTCATCGCTCATTAATCACGTTCCAAGGATGGGCCCTGAAACAACTTTAGGAACAGTAGTAAAAGTGATGGCCGAATATAGATTGAGGTCATTTCCGATAGTCCAAAATGATAAAGTGATCGGCCAAGTCACTGCAGCCTCAGTCATGGCGAGAGTCGGTAAATCCATCCAAGCCTCTAAACTGAAAGCCCAAAGCTTGATGACAAAAGATCCAATTACAATCCGCCGGGACACGCTTTCAACGACCGCGAGGAGATTGATGCAAAGAAAAAGGATCGATCATCTTCCCGTTTTGGAAGATGGGAGAATCTATGGAATTCTGACAAGCAGCCACTTGGTGAATGCTTTGCTCCCATCGAGCAGCGTGAAATCTGGGAGGAGATTGGGCTCCAGACGGGGCGGCGCAGAAAGTGCGCGGAGATTCGACTATGCAGTTGACAGACTTCTGAATAGACATACGGTCAAGTCTGCCATCGAGGATCCTCTCTCTCGAATCGTAAGTGATATCATTAGTTCGGACTCTACATATTCTCTAGTAACCCTCGCTGGGGAGCTTCAGGGGATAATCACGTTTCGTGATATCATCAAGCTAATAGCGAACGTTAAAGAGACGCACGATATTCCATTAAACATAATTGGACTTCCTGATGATCCACTAGAGGCGGAAGTATCCAAGCGGAAATTCCGAGAGGTAATCCGGAAGGTCAAACGAGTCTTCCCTGATCTCCAGGAGGCTGTCGCCATCATCAAAACAAAAGATACCGGAGGTAAGAGAAGATATGAGGTGAAGATAAAACTAGTCACTCTGCGGAGGATTCGCTCCTACACGGGGTCCGGTTGGGACCTCCCAACTGTGTACGATAGGTTGTCAGATCGACTAAAGAGATTGCTGTCCTCCAAACCTTCCCGAAAGAGAAAGTCTATCCGACGTAGGAGAATGGAGAATGCATAGACGTAGGAGAATGTGCAATGGATCAGGGATTATCCAAGAATATCAAGAATCATTCGGGTAGCTAGAAGCGTCATGAACAGTCAGTCTAGAGAACATCTTGGTAGGAATAAGCCAATCCTTCTCCTTTGCCCGAACTGAAGAAATTGAGCTGGCGTTGTCGCTTGTTTATCCTATCCTAAAGCAATACAAGTCATAGATCTCGTCTAGTTCACTACAGATGAGGTATACATGGGCCTAAAGAGGCAGATGAGTTCTTGATGGAAGAGGACCGGGGATTGGTTCGGGGTGAGTGAATCACGCGTAGAAGCTTCACGCTTTCAATGCATCGGGGAGATAGTCGTTTGTGACGAGCCATTCGACGTGAGCTCTAATGTAACGCCAGACAATATCCGCCTTCTTGGTATTGAAATCCCACGGTGAAATCAAGACGACATCATTCTCTCGGATCCACATCCGTCTCTTCATCTTACCCCTAATCCTACAGAGCCTGGTTTCACCGTCCGTACATTGGACTAT
>JAPUIC010000020.1 GCA_027297425.1 Nitrososphaerota archaeon
TCAAGAATTATACGCGGTTGCTGTGTTAAGCGGAAACAGAAACTTTGAAGCTAGAATACATCCTATTGCTAGAGCAAACTTCCTCGCTTCACCAATCCTAGTAGTGGCATATGCTATTGCTGGAACCATAGATTGGAATCCCATTACAGATCCGCTCGGCAAGGATCCTCATGGAAATAATGTTTACTTAAGCGATATCTGGCCATCTACAGAGGAAATCCAAGACTGTTTGTCTAAATCGTTGTCTCAAGAGTTGTTTCGATCTAGGTACTCTGAGGTCTTTCAAGGTGATGAACACTGGAACAAACTCCCAACACCAAAAGGAGAGCTGTATGAGTGGGATAAAGACTCGACCTACATTATCCCACCCCCATTTTTTGATGGATTTTCAGCGAAACCATTACCAGTTGAAAATATAGTTAATGGGAGAGTTCTAGTTATGCTTGGAGATAAGACCACAACAGATCATATATCGCCAGCTGGTTCAATCGCGGTAGACTCTCCTGCTGCAAGATACTTGATCGCCAAAAAAGTCCAAGTTAGTAATTTCAATACATACGGGAGCCGGAGAGGGAATCATGAGGTCATGATAAGGGGCACCTTTGCCAATACAAGGCTGAAGAATGAACTCACTGACGATCAGGAAGGAGGAGTAACGCTTCACTTACCTACAAAAACACCTGGAAGTATCTATGATATTGCTATGAAGTACAGGGAAGAGCATATCCCACTGATTGTACTAGCTGGAAAGGCATATGGCTCTGGTAGCTCCAGGGACTGGGCAGCTAAAGGAACTCAACTCCTCGGGGTACGTGCTGTAATAGCGGAAAGTTATGAGCGAATACATCGCAGCAATCTAGTCGGGATGAGTGTCTTACCTCTTCAATTTCAGGATGGAGATTCTTGGAAGAAACTAGAGCTTGATGGAACAGAACTGTATACTATTGAAGGTCTATCGTCTCTGGAACCAAGAAAAACAGTTACTGTTACAGTGAAAGGTCAGGACGGAGAGATAAGAAAGTTTGACACTACTGCAAGGCTGGAAACCGAAATAGAAGTAAAACAGTTTCAAGAGGGCGGATTGATGAAATCCGTCTTAAGAGATATGATAATGAACCGTTCTGGAAAGGAGTAGAACTAGAGTCTTACTCTAACTTTTGCTTTAGCGCCGCGACGAACTGTGCTGTCTGCTCTTCCTTCTTCTTATTCATCATGTACTCTACCATCCCTTTTACATTACCACTAGCTATAACAAGCATCTTGTAGGTGACTTCTGTTTCTGAGGGAGACGTCTCTTTCAATTCTAATGTGAGTTTTACCTGTTCTAGGTGTTCACCACTGCCCACAGAAACGAATTTGTGAGGAGGCTGTCTCTCTGTTATTGTATTTCGAATCTTGACGTAAAATGGTATTATTCCCATCATTTGTTTGATGGTTATATCCGCGGTATTCTCATCTATTATTTCGGCTTTATCTAAACCAGGGAGGCAACTACTAATCTTATTGATATCACTAATGAAATCCCATGCTTTCTGTATAGGCACTTTTATAGTAAAACTTTGTTCATCTTCTATCATTATAACAGCCCTAAACTAGTCCCTTCCACCATCTCTTGATTCCTAGGTCATCATGGATTATACCTGCAGCACAGTAACCTGGACTTCCACTTACACTCCCACCTGGGTGATTAGAGCAACCACACATGTAGAGATTCTTTATTGGAGTTCTATATTGTGCCCAGTTTACTATAGGTCTAAGATTACCCATTTGATCCGGACTCATGTCCCCAGCGTTGAATCCTCCTCCAATGAAATTATTGTTATATTCCATCGCTTTAAGCGGATCATGGACGAATCTCCCTAGAATGTTGGACCCACTGATATTAGGAGCATATTCTTGCCATATACTCTGAAGATAATCTGCATATTCTTCAGCGATATCAGCCCACCCTTCAGGTCCCTTTCCTCTTAGGTTGTAGGGAACAGGTTGCCAAATGAACGCCGTATGCTTGCCAGGTGGCGCTTGGGTCGGATCATGAACCGTAGGAGCACAGCATTGAAACGCCGGCTTCCTTGGCGGTATCCCTCTTCGGACATCAGCAAAGAAATCAGTGAAATCTTCGATCTTATTACCAAATATATCTTGACTGAAACCCATGTTCACATCTGGATTCTTCTCTGCATGAGTATACTTGGGGGCATCGTTCAAAGCATAATGTACCCCAAAAATAGCATGTGCGTCTGGTTTGAATGCATTTACTTTGCTTACGTACCACTCATCAAGTTTATCGGGTCCTACCATACCGAGCATCGTTTGTTTAGGTTCAATATTACTGACTACAGCTTTTTTAGCCATAATTTCTTTCCCACCAGCTGTTTTTACTCCAACGGCAGCACCGTCCTTAACAATGATTTTTTCGACAGGCGTATTATTGATAACTTCTCCACCTTGTTCCTTTAGAAGTCTTGCTAATCCCTCCGCCAGGTTTCGCGAGCCTCCTACACAGATCGGATTGATGACCTTAATTATAGCAAAGATAGCGATTAACCCACTGCCATAGTAATCATGGGGCATTCCAAGAATCAAAACTCTTGCCATCAGATGATTTTTTAGCTCATCAGATTCGAAGAGTTCATTGTATATGTTCATTGGAGTACTCATCATCCATTGATAGAGCTCCATACCTTCCGGGGACTTCTCTAGAGTTGCAATTAGATCGGACTGATTTACCGGTGGTGAAAAGAACCACGGGACAAAGACGGTATCGATGAACTCTTTATAGCTCTTGAAAATCCTTCTATATGTCACGGCATCTTTCTTGGAAAATTGTTCTATCTGTTTACAGACCAGATCCATACTTCTGTATACGACTAAACTTCTATTATTATCGAAGAGGCTTACGTGGTTAGCAGGAGGATAGACATAGTTAACATAATTTTCTAAATTCAAATCTTTGTAGACTGGACCCATAGGAAGCCAGCCATGAAATGTAGAGTGGAGATTGTGTTTGAAACCTGGTAGAGTAACCTCTTCTGTACTACATCCACCTCCTATATTTTGATTCTTTTCAACACAAATTACTTTCAATCCAGATTTTGCTAGATAATTAGCATTAACGAGTCCGTTGTGTCCTGCCCCAATTACTACTACATCATATTCAGCCAAGATTCAAGCTACCTTCTTTAAAGCCAGTTTTTTGATATTTATAACCATTCTGACTGATTTTACTAATGATCCCCACAGACAATCCTCACTACTCCTCATAATTTCTTTGAGAATTGATTTATAACACTTACAGAACCAAGAATATCGACATAAGATGGTATTCATAAAAAACGAAGGCGGGTCATTCAAAGCTCCAATAGACAAAGTATGGAAATTAGTTCAACTTCATTCAACTGAATTATCAAATATCCACGCTGGCGTAAAAAATCCCACTACTGAGACTCTAAGTGAGACCTCTGGGATTACGACTTGGGATGATGAGAACGGTGGAAAGATCAAAGCAAGATTAGAGGTATTTGCACCAATTGGACTCGCTATAGAATTCCTTGAGGGGCCTTTTGCTGGTTCTAAGTTTTTCAACTATTATACACCACAAGGAGACACTACTGGAATTACAGTTGTCGGTGATTTTCGGTCACCATCGATGTCTGATGAAGAGCTAAAAGGAGCAGTTGCAGCTTTCCTCGAGCAGGGTTTCGACGAAGATAACAAGTATCTAGAAAAGATCTAACCAGGGATTTGATCCACCCTCTTTCACTTAGGTGTTAGACATCGAAACTAGATCGACCGTGATTCATTAATGACTGTCGTTATCTTAGGCGGATCAGGATTTGTGGGATCTCACATAGCCTTGATATTGGCCCAGCGAGGAGAAGATTCAATACTTTTCGATCTTTCAGACCCTCCGAGTACTATAACCAATGCAGATAGCACTCTGAGATCAAAGATAAAATTCGAAAGGGGAGATGTGGCAGATCTAGGAGCAATAATGAAAACAGCGAAGGATAATCAAGTTGACGGAATAATTAACTCAGCGCGTCTCCTAACGGGAGTTCGGGAATGCTTTAGAGCAAACGCGGAGGGAGCCTTGAATACGATGGAAGTAGCTAGGAGTCTCGATCTAAAAAAAATAATCTTTATCAGTACTTCCGCAGTTTACAGAAACACAGGAGACGGTTCTCCTAATACAGAAGATACTCCTAGACATGGGGGTGCTGGAGTTTATGGCGGTACTAAGTATATGGGAGAGTTGATGATCGAGCTCTATTCGCGACAATATGGCCTTAACGGCCTAATAGTTAGACTCTCTAGAATATTTGGTCCAGGACAAAACCAAGTCCATCCGATAGGACCTCTAAGTGGGGCAGCAGTGGTAGGAAAAGAGTTGAAATGGAAGAGCGGAGCTGACCACGGT
>JAPUIC010000021.1 GCA_027297425.1 Nitrososphaerota archaeon
CACGCTATTCGAGATGATATTTCCAGCAGCATTTATCCTTATTTTCGGTCTTATCCTCTTTCCTATGGGTCTGTTAAAAGGTGGGGTGCCAATCCTAAGCAGTCTAGGAAAGGCAGTTGTAGGTCTAATTATCATGATCTCTATCGCCAGTGTAATCTCGGTCTTTCTTTTTCTCTTGTGATTACCTTTCATCTAAACAGAACCATAGTACTGCCCTAACTATTTGCGTATAGATCAATACACTCTGGCTCACTTAATCTAGGTCTATAACCACTTATATGGTTCGATACCTCTATAGTATAGATTATTCATGCTAGCGTCAGAGGAAACGAAGGAGAAATCTGATATATTCCTAAAGGCCTTGACTTTAAGGACCGCTGCTGATATTGAGAGTATAAAGACCGATGTCTCAAGGAAGATGATCGTCATCCTCAGAGTAACGCCATTGGCGCAATCCGATTCATTAGAGCTAAAGAATGCTATTGAAAAGTTATATGAATTTTCAGCTGCAATTGGTGGCGATATCGCCAGATTAGGGGAGGAGAGGATAGTGATCACCCCACCAGGGGTTAAGGTCTGGCGCGGTACTCCCTAACAAAGCTAGCATAACTTTAGTGTTTCTTGGACACTCGGCTGTTCAGCTTGAACTCGAAATAGCTTCGATATCATATGCGCTAGGTTTTCGGTCTTCCTTCTCTCACCGTGATTGACCAGGACACGCCTTAATTTTGGTCTGACTTTTCCTACGAATCGTAGTAGCTGGTTGTAGTCACTATGCCCACTAAATCCTTCAATTTTTTCTACCTTGCACGCAATGTCGACAATTTTTATTTTACCCTTGTCATCTAAAAGGCTCGCCTGTCTAGCTCCGTCAAGGATCCTCCGGCCAAGGGTCCCGGAGATCTGATATGATACGAAGATCATTTTGTGTTTCTCATCGCTGGCCAACTCTGAAAAATATTGAATGACGGGGCCGCCCTCAAGCATCCCGGAAGTTGCCATGATGATAGCAGGGCCCTCCTGTAATGCCTCAGACCGGTTGCTAGGGTGATCAATAATGGTGAAATAGTCGGAAACAAACGGATTAGTATCGTTCTCGAGGATTTGGGTACGTAGTTCTCTCGCCAAGTATTCTGGAAAGGCATTATGAATCGCGGTGGCTTCAGATATCATACCCTCTGCAAATATAGGAGTTTCAGCAAGAGCACCTTGTCTCATATAGTGATCTAGTACTAACATTATCTCCTGCGCCCGTCCTACTGCAGGGACTGGAATGAGCACCTTTCCCCCTTCCTTCAGAGTTTCATTAATTGTATGTACGAATCTTGCTTCTACGTCTTCCCGACTTGGCATAATATCCTCCTTAGCTCCATACGTACTCTCCATAATCAGAGTCTCTATTCGAGGATAATTCCAGACGCAGCTCTCGAGAAGTTGACTCCTGCTATACTTTAGATCTCCAGTATATACGATGTTGTGCAAACCCTCACCAATGTGCAGGTGAACAGTAGAGGATCCCAAGATATGCCCAGAATTGTTTAAGACTAACTTTACATCTGGGGATACGTCTGTCACCAAGCCATAAGGCAGAGGGATGCAGTGTCGAATAACTTCCCGCAAGTCTCGCAAATCAAATAACGGTCGGCCTCCCTCCATACTAGCAACTTTAATAGAATCTGTCAAAAGAAGATTCATCAGTGGTAAGGTAGGTTCAGATAGGTAAATAGGACCGTCGTACCCATACTTGTACAGGACTGGAAGAAATCCCATGTGGTCCAAATGGGAATGACTTATGATTACCGCGTCTAATTCCGAGAGGTCGACATCAGCCCAATCTAGCCTAGGATAAGCTGCAACAGAATTACGGGTCCCAGGATGCACCCCACAGTCTAAGAGAAGCTTGCTTTCTGGAGTTTTGACTATCATCGAGGATCTGCCAACCTCTCTAAAGCCTCCCAAGGTAGACAGGGTGACAGCAGAGTCGTTCATTAATTTAGGTCTAAAGATCTTTTCTCCAGTGGATTTGTAGAACCGCTCCCTTTGATCTATCGCTGATTTTAAGGCGTAGTTCACATTTTGAATACTAGTCGAGGTAAGACCTGGTGCCTTTTTAACTCGAGTTTTCCATCCAGATTTTTCTGTTAGTATAAAACTGTCGAAGCTTGCATCGGATGAAAGCACTTTGGGATACTTAACTTCTACAGTGGCTTCCCCTAGGACCTCATCAAAAAACATTCCCACCACTTCAGCATTCTTTGGGATAAGTTTGACCAATAGAGTTTTTGCTTCTTCTTCTTTTTTCCTGATACTTTTATCAGTTCTAACAACTACTCTCTTCTTGATAGAACTCACGATTTCAGATATAACGAAGGTATTCTGATGAAGAAACTTAGGATTGCGTGTATATAGTGCGAGCCTAGGGCCTTCGAACTCAATGCGTGTTATTTCTGCCTCTGGCGGAATGTTTTGTAAAATTGAAGCAATCACGAAACAGAGTCACTCAAAAGGAGATTTGGGGATAATTACCTTCGTGAGCTATTGCCAAGGCTTTCGTTCTTTTCGGTATCGCTGAGCTCCCTATATCCATCTTTGTCTATTACTGCAATATTGAAACTATCCCCGGTTCCTGCATTTCTCTTCATGGCTACTGTTACGGCTTTGGCCGCCAGAGTAGTTGCAGCTTGAAGATCCATCCCATCAGAGTATCCGGTCTCTAAGACTCCATATGCTACGGGGGATCCGCTTCCAGTAGACACACACTTTTCTTCCGTGAGAGTTCCAAAGAAATCAATATTAAAGATGCTAGGCCCGGATGTATCAAATCCGCCCATTAGGACATCAGCAATCAATGGGAACAATCGGGCTGAGAAGAAGGTGTTTGATGCCATCCTAGCTGCACTCTTTACTGGCAGCGGCGACCTGTTCTCGAGTTTGTAAATTCCAGATTGATATCGAAGGTTGTCAACAATATTTTGCGCATCAGCCACTACACCAGCAATAGTCATGGCCAACTGATCATCTATCTGATAGATCTTCTTACCAGACTTATGAGCGATGAAGAGATGTCCAGAGGTAACCCTAGTATCAGTGGCGAGAACTACGCCTTGTTTGTAGATGAGGCCGACCGTAGTCGTTCCGTGATAGACTTCAGTAGGCGGTCTTTGGATATTGTTCATAATAACACACAAGGTCCAGCGGCGTTAAGTTGCTGTTGTACGTTCTGCTAGGCGTCCCTTTAAATAAGTTTTGGACGAGGAAATTGGGCGAAGGTCAATGCGAAGTCACCAGATGGATCTACCTAGAAGGATCTTAGTTGGTCAAGGAGTTCTAGAACAACTTGGTGAATTTCTGAAGGGCCTCGGATTTAGTGGAAAGTTGCTTTTAGTTTCTGGTCCGAATGTAAAGCCAAGAGTGAACGATCAGGTCATGCCGACTCTAACGAAAAATCAATTTGAGAGTGTGTGGTATCTAGCTCATGCTCCCGGGACCAAGGATGTGGAGGAAGCCTCTAGCATTGCAAGGAGTGAGCGGGCGGATTTGATAATAGGAATAGGCGGAGGTAAGTCGGTGGACGTTGCAAAACTGGCTGCCCACAGAATGAATCTGCCATTCATCAGTGTCCCTACGAGTGCCTCACATGACGGAATAATTAGTCCTTTTGCGTCAATTAGAGGTTTAGGCAGGCCTTACTCTCACCCGTGTAGGCCACCAATAGGGATATTGGCCGACATTGATCTAATTTCACAGGCGCCTTCTCGTTTACTCTCTAGCGGGTGTGGAGACTTGATAGCAAAGCTAACTGCGGTTAGGGATTGGGAATTCGCTAGGGATGATGTTAAGGAATATTATGCCAAGTATGCTGCTAAATTGGCTTTGTTGGGGGCCGAAATGGTAACTAGAGAGGCTGAACATATCGACCTAGGAGACAAAGAGGTTGTAAGAGACATTGTTGAAGCGCTAATCAGTTCGGGTGTTGCTGCAGGGATAGCTGGGAGTAGTAGACCGTGTAGCGGCTCAGAACATCTCTTCACTCATGCACTAGATCTAATGTCTACTAATAGTGGTTTACATGGAGAGAAGTGTGGTATCGGGACGATCTTAATGTCGAAATTACAGGGCAAGGATTGGAAAAAGGTAAAGGAGTCATTAATCGCCGTGAATGCCCCTACAAAAGCATCACAAATTGGAATTAGTAGTGAAGACGTAATTCAAGCTCTTGTGACGGCCCAGTCTGTCAGGCCCGAGAGGTATACTATTCTGAATAAGCAGAAGTTAGATAGACAAAAAGCTGAAGAACTAGCCGAGACAACTGGTGTCATTTAAGGCGAAGGCTTTGATGCTTTCGCACGCTTAGATTTAGCTTTCGTCGGATTCTTTGCTTTAGTCTTGACTTCATTTTTTGGTTTTGAGGCAGTGGTGCTTTTTCTCTTTGGTTTTTTAGATATCTGTTTGGTCTTTTCGGTTTTTATCGATGATAGATGCTCTTCAGTGAATATTACTTTAGAGATGTTTGGCAGAAACTTGAATACGTCCGTGGAGACAGCCTTCTTAATTATTTGGAGGCCTTCTGTTAGAAAATAGTCCTCTGGAATCCAGACGTTGAGAATGCCTTTAGCTATCTCTGTTTTGAGTTTCTCCTCTGAAATGGGTAAGCGTCTTCTTATCAGAGCGGTAATTTTTTCGTCAGGACCCTCCAACTTCTTCACGACTTTCAGGTCGTAAACAATGGTTTTACCGGCAAGCCTATGATTGAAGTCTACCTGAGACCTGCCAGAACCGATATAGCGAACTATTCCAACCTTGCCATCAGCCTCGACTTCATCCCCAACAGACATTTCGTGGGCTTTTTCTCCAAATTTCTTTAATGGTAACATACGAACCTGGCTTGGATCCCTCTTTCCAAACCCCTTGTCTGGACCAATTTCTGTTACTAACTTAGCTCCAACTTTTTGCTTCTGTAAGACCTCATCTAATCCCTGCAGGACCCATCCTTCACCCACACAGACTAGTTTGGGCTCATATCGTTTGGTAGGATCATGAGTACCTAGTTTCTTGGCTTCTTCCTCAAAGGTAGTTTCTATTACTTCGTCAGTATCCTTAATCTTAGCAGTATAGTTAATGTATACTAGGGTTCCTTTATCAAGACTCATTATTCAGAGTCGCCCAATAGTCATCGTAAAAACTTTGCTCTGGATCCCAAATTGTATCAAGGGTTTATCGCCCCAGCACCTTGCCAATAGCAGACACCGTCTGGTCCACGATTTTTTCGTTTATTTCACCCATACAACCTATCCTAAACATTTTTCCTTTGTACTCACCAAAACCGCCAGCAATTATTACATCATGTTCCTCATCCAATGTCTTTCTAAAGTTAAGATCATCAACTCCGGGTGGATAGAGGAGCGGTATGACAGTGTTAGATCTTACATCTTCCTTTGCAAAAGAATTAGCTCCGAGTCTGCCAAGGATGGAGTAAAAAGATTCTGCACAACGTTTGTGTCGTGCAATCCTATTTTGCATTCCTTCCTCCAACGCGACATTTAGAGCTTCATCTAGCGCATAGAAGAGCGGAAGGGCCGGTGTGAAGGGAGTTTCTCCTTTTTCAGCAAATTTGAGATAGCGTGGGATGTTAAAATAGAAATTTTTTGGAGGATTTTTCTCGAACTCTGCTTTTACTCTCGCGCTCAATGATATGATGCCCAGAGCAGGCGGAGCTGCAAGACATTTTTGACTAGCGGCGATACAGATATCCACCCCTAGCTTATCCACCGGAAGTTCATCGCCGCCTAGGTTAGATATTGCATCAACTATGAAATATGCACCATATTTGGATGCAAGCTCTCCAGCCTGTTTGAGCCACCTGAAAGCTACTCCTGTTGACGTTTCATTATAGATAACATAAAGTGCTTTTACTTCTTTTGTCTTTTCAAATGCTTCCTCTAAAGATTCCATGCGAGGGCAATCGCCAAGAGGAGCTGATGCCTTTACCGTAGTACCACCATATACCTCAACCATCTCTCCGACTCTATTGCCAAACTCCCCAAAGGAGGTTACAACAGCATTATCCCCAGGCCTTATCAAATTGCTAATCGATGCTTCTACTGCACCAGTCCCCGAAGAAGTGAAGATCACGATATCCCCTTCAGTCTCAAATACAGTTTTAGTTTTTTCAACAACATCTTTGTAGAGCTTCCTAAAAGTAGGGCTACGGTGATTTATGACTGGTTTTTGCATTGCTGCCATTACCCTGGCAGATACATTGGTCGGTCCTGGAGTCATGACTAACTTAGCCATTGCGTTTCTACCAAAGGCTCCTATAACATACGGTAGTAAACTTTATGGTACAGAAATTATCGTCGGAAGTCGCTTATCCTCGAGATCCCGTCTATTTTCTCAATGATCCTCGCTATAGACTGGGGTACTAGTTTTTTCCAATCTTCGTTCCTTGCAATCCTCCGCCTGACCTCGGTGGCCGAGTATATTTCCCGATCAAGAAGTGAAATTTCCTCAACCGTTACATGTTTCTCTCGAAAAAGGCGCGTCGTCAATGGGTCATTTGTAAAGACTATCTCGTACTTTGGCACAAGTATCTCAACCCAAGAAGTCCATGCATGGTGAGCCCTAGCGTCGAGAATCGGTATCAGCTGCCATCGCTTTGGATCGATCTCGGCATCAGTCAAAGCTGTACGGATCATCAACATCCTTTCGCTTATTGTAAACGGATTGTTCGGTTCGTGATTAAGCTGAGCACTCCCGATAGCTATGGTCAGTTCTTGGACCCTGTCCAGACAGTCATTGACCGCTTTTAGGTGACCAAGATGAAATGGTTGAAATCTACCAACATAGAGCCCGCGTTCCATTTGGTCGTGTGATGCCCACAGCGTTTGTTATTAAATATAGGTATCAGAATGAAATTCCTTGGGTAGTTCATATTTGAACGCTGTTGTTATCGACGGGAGTATGGGAGAAGGTGGGGGTCAGATAGTTAGAACAGCGTTGGGCTTAGGCATCGCACTAGGTAAGGCAGTGCAGGTCGTTAACATTAGGGCGAAGCGGAGAAATCCAGGCTTGAGACCACAACATTTAGCGGCGATTAGAATCCTTAGTTCCCTTTGTGATGGGAGGGTGGAAAACCTAGGAGTTGGATCTACCGAGTTTACATTCATTCCCGGGCCTATAGATCTTCGTCCGATTAACTTCGATATCGGTTCGGCAGGCAGTATCACGTTACTCCTCCAGGCAATTATCCCCGCAGTAGCGTTATGTAAAGAGCCATTAGATCTCAGGATTATCGGGGGAACTGATGTAAACTGGAGCCCCACCTCTGAATACTTTAGACATGTTGTAGTACCTGCATTTCGTTCTATAGGATTAGCTGTGGAGATGAACGTTGTACGGAGGGGATATTACCCAAAGGGTGGTGGAGAAGTTGAAGTTAGGATTAGCCCAACGAGTGCTATACATTGCCTAGAAACCCAAGACCGAGAGTTTAATTCCGTTATCTCGGTTAGCATATGCTCCGAACTTTCGATTAGTATTGCGGAGCGTCAACAGATAGCAGCAGAAGAGATCTTGAGTAAGAATGGAATCAATATTAGAAATCAAACCCGTGTTGAACCTGCCAATTCGCCAGGAACCTCGATTGCGATTTGTAGTCTTGGGGGTCAAGGTCCATTTATTGGGGCAGATTCAATTGGGGAAAGAGGGAAGACTGCAGAAAAGGTAGGAACGGAAGCAGCTCTTGATTTCCTGTCTGAGAAGAGGTCTAAGGCATCAGTAGACTCTCATCTAGGCGATATGCTCATTCCTTTGCTTAGCCTAAGTTCAGAAGAATCGAGGTTTAGCGTTTCAAAAGTAACGGATCATCTTACGACTAATCTCCGTCTCGCTAGTACGCTTACAGGGGTCACCTACAAGATAGAAGAAGCTGAGGGTCAGCCACCGTTTGTCTCGATGAAGCCTCGTAGAGGTTAACCCTAATCAGACCGGACTTTTTGCGCTACTTTTTCTCGGAGAGTAACTATCAGAACGCCATCTTCGCTCCCGATTACGAATACGGTCTGTCCCTCAGATATGTCTTGGTCACTTCGCGCCTTCCAATATTCTCCGCCTAAAATTATGTAACCTGTTTTGGTGCTACTTATTTCCTCAATCGCCCTACCCTCTCCAGATGGAGATGTGGGATATGTCTTCTTCATCCTAACGACCTTGAAGACTTTGTATATTACAACTCCAAATAGGGCTCCAAAGCCTGCAACGATAATGAGAGCTATCCTAACTGTCGCTTCAAGATGTTCTCTAGCGACAAGAACTGGTCCAGGAGGCTGCGTAATGAAGAGGGTAGTTCCTATTGCAAGAGTTATGATCCCGCCAATTCCAGCAACAGCGAAACCAGGAGTATAAAGCTCAAAGACCAGCAAGGCTACACCTATCCCCATCAGGGCCATAGCTCCGTAGTTTACATTGAACCCTTGTCCTATTAGTCCTAGGAGTAAGAGGACTACACCAGCTATTTCGGCACCAAATCCAGGAGAGCTTAATCCGAGAAAAATAGCGAGAAAGCCCACGCTGATGAATATTCCAGCGAGAAGAGGGTTTGAAATGATATTCAAGACAGAGACTCGCAGACTCCGGTCGAACTTCACAATAGACAGTCCAGATACTTGAATTGTCATCTCCCCACTAATGGTATTTACAGTCTGTCCGTTCGCCTTTTCCAGTAGTTCTCTGGGGTTAGCTGCCAGGATTTCAATTATTCCTAGACGTTGTGCTTCTTCTGGACCCAAATTATCGTTATGTGTTATGAATCTAGCTGCTTGCGTCTCGTTTCGTCCATGAATCTTAGCTAAAGTAACCATCTTCTCAACTAGTGCATTGATGACCTTTGTGTCATTGATAGGGCCAGTGGCCCCAACAGGTTGAGCGGAGCCGATCGTGGTGAAGGGCGCCATTGCAGCTAAATCAGTGCTTAACAAGATGTATGTACCTGCACTGAAAGCATGTTTCCCTTCTGGGAAGACATACCCAAGCACCGGGACTGGGCTCTGTTGGATACTTTCTACTATCTGAAACATTGAATCTACCAAGCCACCAAAGGTGTCCAGAGTTATCAGCATAGCCGCATAATTTCCGGAGGACAGTTCATCAACAGCTGCGCTAACATGTTCCGCGAACGCGGGCGAGATATTATCATTCAGTTCTACTAAGAGGACCTTCTTCTCTTCCTCCTGTCCAATAATAGTGGGGAGGAGTTGGAAACTTAATGTAAATAGAAGGATCGCTGTCAGAGCTTTACGCTTGTCGGAGTTTCTTCTTTGCGGTTTCCTGGGCAAGCCCTATCACAGTTCCCATCTGTTGAAGGTTCGATTCGCTAGTGACGACAATTAGGTTCTTCTCCCGTGAGATCTCCGTCCAAGTCTGAAGTTCTCTCAACCTCATCGCCGACGGATTTTTAGCATACTGTTGGGCAGCCTCTGCCATCTTACCTGCCGCTTGAGACTCTCCTTCGGCAACGATCACTCTAGCCCGTCTTTCTCGCTCTGCTTCAGCCTGTTTGGCTATAGCCCGTTGCATAAGTTCAGGTATAGCAGCATCCTTAATCGCGACTGTAGTAACCTTGATTCCCCACGGATCGGTAGATTCGTCCAAAATAGTCTGTATTCTCTTGTTAAGCATATCTCTCTTGGTAAGAAGATCATCAAACTCAACCTGTCCAATCACATCCCGGAGTGTGGTCTGCGCTAGGAAACTAGAGGCAGTGAAATAATCCTCAACCTTCATAATCGCATCGATCGCATTGCGGACTTTAAAGAATACTACAGCATCTAGTTCGACTGAAACGTTATCTTTTGTAATAATGCTCTGCTTGGAAACATCCAAACTTACTATTCTTAGATCAACAGTCGTAACTCGGTCCACAAAGGGTATTACTATGATGAGACCTGGACCTTTTTCACCT
>JAPUIC010000022.1 GCA_027297425.1 Nitrososphaerota archaeon
GACGTAGCCAGAGATCCAGACAAGGTGAGGAAGATTTGCGGATATGTCCCTCAGACTCTCTCAGTTATTGCCGAACTTACCGGTTACGAGAATTTGCTTATGGCGGCAAAGATGAACGGCGTACCCTCATCGAAAATAAAAAGCATAGTAAATGATCTCCTCGAACTTATGAAACTATCAGATAGAAAAAATGATCTTGTAAAGAAATATTCAGGAGGTATGATGCGTCGCCTAGAAATTGCCCAGGCCTTTGTGCACAGACCGAAAGTTCTCTTCTTAGACGAACCTACGATAGGGCTTGACCCAAAAGGAAAAAGGGTTGTTTGGGATCATCTTCGGAACCTTCGGAATGAGTATCAAACTACGATCTTTATTACTACTCACGATATGAATGAGGCTAATCACCTCTGTGATCGGATCGCGATAATCAATAGGGGACAAATTGTGGTGATTGGTGACCCCGAAGAGCTGAAGAAACAGGTGGGGGGGGATGTAATTATGGTGAAGACTCGCTCTCTTAAGAATTTTAACAGAGACGCTTTAGCAGATCTTGGTGCTGCCTCGATCGATATGGGGGAGGAAGAGTTGACTATTGTAACGAATGAAGGTGAGAAAGCCATCCCAAAGATTATTCAAATTTTGGCAAAGAATGACATATCCGTAGAATCTATATCTGTAAGCAAGCCCACACTCGATGATGTATTCCTTAAGACAGTAGGATCTCGTATAGACGAAGAAGAATCTGGAGACTGGAGGAGTATTAGGTCCGTTAGACGGACCGTTTCGACGATGGGATAAAGATGCTAGAAATCATTACAAAACCGCTAGAAATCATTACAAAATCATTAATCTTTACGGAATTAGAATTGCGGAAGGTAAGACATGATCCTATAGATATTTTTGTCAGGTCGATTCAACCTGCCTTATGGATCATTGTATTTGGTTCTATTTTCTCAAGGATAAGGGATCTACCGACTGATGGCATTCCATACATACAATTCATGACGCCTGGAATTCTAGCTCAATCCGTAATGTTCATGGCTATTTTTACTGGAATTTCAATAGTCTGGGAGCGAGATCTTGGGCAGATGAGTAAGCTATTAGCTGCACCTGTGCCCCGTAGTTCAATAGCCATTGGAAAGGCTCTCGCAGCCGGTGTCCGCGGACTAATGCAGGCAATAACCATCTTTGCTCTGGCAATAGTGCTCCAGATCCCGATCATCTTTAATCCTCTGTACATAATTGCCGTTATTTTGGTTGTATTCGCTCTAGGAGCTGCATTTGCTAGCGTCTCCACGTTTATCGCGTTGGTGCTCAAGACGAGAGATCGAGTGATGGGTGTCAGCCAAATCATGACGATGCCTTTGTTCTTTGCTAGTAATGCCCTCTATCCCATTTCTTTAATGCCACCGTGGCTTCAGGCCGTTGCTTTGGTAAACCCGTTAAGTTACGTTGTTTCTGCTCTACGAGCCTTGCTGATAACCGGGGACCTCTCCCATCTACCGATAGATCTCTTGGGGGTAGCTATAACAAGTATTATTTTTATCAGCCTTTCTTCGATAGCCTTCAGAAGAGTTGGGGATTAGAATATTTAGCAGCTCGAATTTTACTGCGCAACTCCCAATGTGTTCCCGACACCAACAATAAGAACTGTGTCGCCCTTTTTAGTCTTCTCACTGACTATATCCTGTACAATCTTAGAGACATTTTCAGCCGTTTCTGCTATCTCCTTCTTCATAGATGAAATGGCTTCCGCTAAGGATTGTTTTACTACAACGGCGTAAAGTGGTATGCTATTTTTGGTAGCAACCTCTTCTATCTGAAATCGTTCTACACCTATCCCTCCAATGGCAGCTCCTATACCCTCAGCGATTTCGCCTGTACTCTCACCTTCCAGTTTTAATGCTGCATCGATCATTACTATTGTGTTGACCTTCGTTTTCATTTCGTTGACAATTTTCTCCATCGCATGACCAGGTTGGCCTACAGTTGCCAGAGGTCCCTCAGCCTTTAGGAAGAGTAAATGTCTCCCATTCATATCCTTCTTTGCCATAATAGTTTCTTTTCCTACTTGTTTTGTCTTCTGGCCGAGCATCATTCTCCCAACAACCATGGGTCCTATACCGTCTCCTATGGGGTGGGAATACTTGAACGCATCAATAGCATTGATGTACGCATCAGCTTCTTGCATCAAGAAGGGCATGATTATTTGAAGTTGAACGACAACAAAAGGACTCTTCGTTCGTTTACCGAGAATGTAAAAATGCCTTACTATCTTATGGAGCATATTCAAACCTGCAGCTACCTCAAGCAGATTCTGAGCAGAGGTGGTTTGAACTGGAGTTGCGGACGGCAGAATATGCTTTATCTCATCCCTGATCCTCTCATCATTAGTATTGACCAGGTAGTCGATCTTACCAATTAACCCGCTTGGATCCATATCGACCGGCATTATTGTGAAATATTCCAAGAAATCCTCTATTCGCGCTGTGGGATTCTGAGGACTCTTTCCAACCTTTAGAAAATAGTCGATAGTCTCACGTTTGGACGTGTCTTTCATGACGCTTAATTTGATTAGGGATTTATTGATTCCTCTCAGCATTAATCGAACTTGAAGCTCTTGAGCGTATAGGAAAAGGAACATGATAAAGCCCCATGAGAGCAGAGTTATGAGAGGTGAGCCCTCGAAAAGACCAAATGCTAAGGGATTTGTTCCTATCATTGTGTTGAGCACCAAGAGTCTAAATCCTTTCTTTAATTTGTTTATGGGTGCCGGCACCGCTGCTTCACAAGGGCTCGCGCACCTCACTAACACAACGGCGCTACGTGGTTTGACTTCTGGGTTCGGAATGAGTCCAGGTATTACCCACGTGCTATGGCCGGCTATCGCGAGTAAGAATTTTGGGCCCTAAATTAGTGTATTGTTAGTTATGGTGGAAGTGTTTATAATTATTACAACTTTAAACGAAATAGGTCGGGGCTGTAGTCCAGCTAGGTTCTTCGAAACCCTGGAAAGGTAGAACGGCAGGCTCCAGATTAGCAGACAGGTTCGCTGACAATAGGATGATGAATCTTCTGGAGCGGAGGAACCTGCAGGGGCT
>JAPUIC010000023.1 GCA_027297425.1 Nitrososphaerota archaeon
GGTTGTGCCTCTTCAGCTCATTGCCTATTACGCCGCAGTGAAGATGGGGCAGGATCCAGATTACCCACGTAACCTAGCGAAAAGCGTAACAGTAAACTAGGGTTCAAAAGGAGGTAATTAGATTTTATAATATGAACAGTCAACCTGCCATTCGAGAATTATCTAAATCGGGATGGTAATGTTTATTTTAAGACCAGAATGTGTTGCTGGAAGTGTAGCCAATGGCTCGATTGCATTCACATAGAAAGGGCAGGTCTCAGTCCATGAGACCAGCAGTAAAGAAAAGTCCCAGCTGGGTAACGTATAGTAGCGACGAAGTAGTTAGTATTGTGGTCAAGCTCGGCAAAGAGGGTCTTACACCGAGTCAAATAGGTCTCAGGCTTCGTGATGAGCACAATATTCCGTTAATTAAAACCACTATAGGAAAATCAGTCTTATCGATCCTGCAAGAAAATCAACTGGCGACATCCTTACCTGAGGATTTAGACGTTCTAACCAAAAAGGCAGTGCGACTGAGAGAACATCTAGAGAAGTATAGGTCTGATCACAGGAATGTTAGGTCTCTAGAACTCCTAGAGTCGAAGATCCATCGTTTGGCTAAACATTATAAGAAAAATGGGAAGCTGGATATGAGTTGGAAATATTCTACAACGGTAGCTCAATTGGCCTGATAGAGAGCATATAGAATGGGTACGGACGAGCTTCGAAGCAGGACAGACGAAGCAGCATCCATGCTACTAGAATTGGCCAAAGAAAGATCCAATATCCTCCTTTATAGTCACAATGATGCTGATGGGATTGCATCGGCGAGCATTCTTGCAAAATCGATAGAAAGATCTGGTGGTAACTTCACAATACGTGTCGCTCCTGGAATATTGCACCAGCGGCTAGATAATGTGGGGGACTATGACCTAGTGGTCTTTTGTGGTCTTGGTATAGGGATAGTAAGCGCTATAGGATCTTCCATCCATAAATGGACTGCGATCGACCATCACAAATCCAATAAGCAAGATCATCACGATAACGTGATAAATTCCTGGAGTTTTGGTGTTGATGGGAGTCACGATGTATGCACGTCTAGCATGGCCTTCCTTATCGCTAGAGGAATGGAATCGTCGAACCGAGATCTTGCGTGGATAGCCGTAGTCGGTGCATTGGCGGATAGACAGGATGAGAGTAAAGGCAGGATTCTCACAGGAATCAATAAACTCGTGCTAGATGATGCTATAGAAGCAGGATCAGTCTCTGTCTCGAAGGATCTCATAATGTATGGCAGAGAAACTCAGCCAATTCATAAAGCTATAGGAACAACCTTCTCACCATACATCCCCGGACTGACTGGGAACTTTGATGCATGTACTGGATTAGTTACTACGGCCGGAATTAATCAGAAAGATAATGGTAGATGGAGAACTTTAATGGATCTCTCTGAAAAGGAAAAAGAGACACTACTAAACGCAGTCAAACCCTATCTTTCAAGAGCATCTACATCAGAGGGTTTGGTTGATGAATTGTTTGGGGAGGTATACTCGTTGGTTAAGGAGTATCAATATTCATCATTTACGGACGCTAGGGAGTTTGGAACATTACTGAATGCGTGTGGAAGAACCGGAAGGCAGGGCCTTGGTATCGCATTATGTATTGGCGATCGCTCAGCGACAGCCTCAGAAGGAGTGGAGGCGCTTTCGCAGTACCAGTCGGCTCTTGGTAAATATATCCAAGTTATCTTAACAGAACACGGTAGAATTTTAGAGAGGCAAAATGTAGGGATAATCGTCGGCGACGGTCTCGTCGATGAAAATATGATAGGGCCATTGGCCACCATCTTGTCTGAAGTGGAAAGATTCACAAAAAAAATCCTGATAGTCAGAACATCTACAGATGAGTCACATATGAAATGCTCGGTTAGAAAGGGCAAAGGACCTACTGCGGATGTAGAACTAGGTCCTTTAGTCGAGAGTGTAGTCGAACAGACAGGAGGGAGTGGCGGTGGTCATCCTGCAGCAGCCAGTGCGCGCATTCCTATCTCCAGAGCTGAAGAATTTCTCAGTAAGGTTGTTTCGAAAATTAATGGAGACCCGAATTAGCCTAAAGATCGACCTTGAAGACAAGACCTTAGCGAAAGCAGTCGAAGAGGCACTCAAGCCGGATAACTTTGATCTCCCCAACAGCATGGAGATACGGATGACGCGAAGGGGTCGCAGCATTACGATCCAAGTTAAGGTGCTCGATAATCTACCTAGCTTGACGGGAACAATACAAGAAATCATTCAACACTGTGAGGTCTCTTTAAGAAGCATATCTCAAACATTATGATCTATTTGCTCAAGGGCTCTCTTCAAACCATTTTTCCAGATTTTCCGACCTATTTGCAGTCTGGATTCTCAACTTGTGCATCGCAGAATCGAGCCGATCTTGCGAAAAGTCCCTTTCCTTGGATAAGAATTCAGAGATCAATTTCTCCCTAAATGGGCCTTGTGTCGGAGTGTCGACATCGCTGACATCTGGCCTTAAAAATATCTCCCGTATTGCCTCTAAATTTATCATTTCGTTCTGAAGTCCTGGAATTGATTCTATACTTCCGTGCTGTTTGATCATCTTTAATGCCGTGCTGGGCCCTATTCCTTTGAAGCCATCTGGATTGAAATCTGTGCCCAAGAGGATCCCTAGATCCACGAGCTGCTCTCGCGTCAAGCCAAGATTTAGGAGTGTACTATCCAGATCGATCCTCTCTGTATCCACACTAACGTAGATATTCTTGTTTGGTAGTTTCCTTTTTCCTGAGATTGTTAGGTTCCTTAGGAGCTTAGGTGCACCAAATAATATGGCGTCATGATCCTGAGAGGCAGCCATCGAGGCTTGCCCCTTTGAAGCCATGTAAGCGGCTTGAGCCTCCCCCTCTGAAGGAGCCTGAACCCATGGGATACCCATCAGATCCAATAGGTGTTTAGAGTCCTGGACCATTTCATGGTTTAGTCTTGAGGTCGACTGGGCAAACTTCTTTGCTTCAACGATGTTCCCACTTCTAATAGCATTTTCGTAATTATATTGGGCCTTTTCTTTGATCACCTTTCTTTGCGAGATCTCTTTGGCCTTTAGTTCAGGTGGCTTACCGTCAAAAATGTAGACTAAATTAATTCCCTTTTCCATCAAGTTAACGCTTCGATAGAAGAGTCCACTGAGATGACTAGTAACTCGACCCTCCCGATCTTTAAGTGGTTCGCCAGTTGCACCTCGGATAACGGCTAAAAATTGGTAAAGTGCGTTGTAGGCATCAATCGCAATAGTTGTCCCTGAAAGTTCACCAAGTGATACCTTCGTTTTTAGTACCAGACGGCCGAGATCGACACCCATCTTCAAATTCTATTCCTGGATAGGACAGGGGATCAACCGGAGTGCAGGTTCATAACTAGCGTTCTTCTTTTGGCTGGACTAACTCTATTCTTCGCTTGTTCTTCCCCATCCATGTGACTTGCACTAAACCCATTATTTCAAGATTCAATAGGCCCTTGTTAAGATCCCGCATGGTTAGGTCCGCACCATCCTTATTGATTTCTCCAAGTAACTCGACATCAGTGAAGTTCTGTTTCTCTTTAACCTTCTCATGGATTAGGTTTAGAATAGGATATTTCAAGAAAATTGCCTCTGGTGATCAAATGCCTCTAATGCAGATAAGGATAAAAATCTTCCTAGCGTCTAGAATGCACATCAGATAGCCTAGGCGTAGACCGCGCCTTCCTTGTTCTTTTGAGAGCCCTAAATTTTTCTTGTTATGGAGTATCACCCGTTCAATAGGGTCCAGCGTTTTCTAAAAAAGACTTCTCATTTTAGAGTGGTCGAGGCTCTACTTACCCCTATGGGCTTAATTCCACCGACAAGATCTGAAGCTTTGATTAGCTCTTCTAGCTCATCCGTTACCCCTGATTTCTCTTCCGCAAGAATATCCAAGATCAAAGCAGTTATACCAAATGCAATTGGTTCCTCTGTTATCTTAATGATCTTGCCTTTCTCAGATATTTGATGGCCGATAGAGTCAGAGAGCGCACTGGATGATGTCTCAGCCCCCTTCGGGAATACCTTTATTCGGTATAAGAGAGAGCTCAATTGCGCACCTCGTCACGGACCCGAGAAACCACAGTTAATACAGCTATAGGTTCGAGCGAAATTTCTACATCTTTCGCATCTCCAGATTAGTACCTTCAAGCAGTTCGGGCAATTTAGCTTAACAGCCCTCTCACCAGGGATAACAGGTCTATTACACGAAGTGCAAACGGGTAGGTCTATTTGTTTCGAAGACATACGAGCAGCCTTTATGGTAGGGATATAAAAAATTGCCCTTTTTCTAGGACCTTAAAAGATAAGTCTGCTAAATAATACATGGGGACGTTTTAGGTTAGAGATAGCATGGTTTTGATTTCTTTCTTAGCAATTGAGCTTACTAATCTACCCATCCCTTTCATTCCAAGTGCTTTTAGGATAGATTTCGAATGAAAGTCAAAGTCTCCATCCTCAGAGACAAACTCTTCGATACCGCTCCCTTTGAGGCTCATGAATATATTATCGATCTGGTTATCAGTGAGAAGCCGAATTATTCTCCTAGCGTTTTTCAGGAAGACAAATTCACTGCCAAATCTGGCCATCCAGTCCTTTTCATATAGGCTCAATATAGCAGGATTATCTCCAATTAATGACTCGGCAATTTTCTGTCCAGCTATCATCCCTCCGATGCCTCCAGTGTAAATACCACCTGCAGTCGTTGGTTTCGTCTGTCCTGCTGCATCGCCTACGGCAACGACTCTATCTTTTATGAAGGGAGTTATTGGGCCAGATACAACCACTGTAGACGCGATCTTTTTTGAAATGGAAGAGCGTCGTGTGGAGAGAAATTTATCTACTACTTTGAATCCATTGATGCCTATCCCCGCAGCGCCTATTCTTGCTGAACCATTCCCCATTGGGATTACCCAGGTGAAGAACCCTGGAGTTTCTTTTTGGTTTAGGTACACCTCCACAGTGTCGTCATCAATCCAAGGTCCCTCTACTTCATACTGAGCTGCAGGAAGAACCCCATTAGAATCTCGTTCGGCTAGAGATGTACGTCCTCTTGCGTCTACGAGAAAATCACAATTAAAGGTCTTAGTTCTACTCCCCACCTTAATGAAGTCAGGATGACGTTCGAGTTTAACGACTCTTTCTAAGGGAATTACAGAAGCTCCTGCTTTGCTTGCCTGTGAACAAATTTGTTTATCGAGTGCCCGCCTATCAAGAACAGAAATGTTATGTCTTCCAACATCTAACTCTAGACTAGCTCCCGACGGAGAATAGATTATCGCTTTCTTTACCTTATTTATGACTACCTTAGCAACATCTACTAGACCAAATTCAGAAATTCTCGAACTAACTAGGCCGCCGCATTTCTCAGGTGTCCCAATTTCCTCATCCTCCTCCAGAACGGTTACGTCGATTCCATTCGAAGCAAGTTCACGAGCTGCCAAAAGGCCTGAGACACTGCCTCCAGCTACTACTACGGAAGACGGAGTCATAGAAATAAGTTATTATCCACCCGGGAGGCTATGAAAGCCACAAGGCGTAACTAGATTGGTACGTAACGTAGAATTTGAATATAAGATGGCGATAATCTTGCGAAAAGATATCGGTATGGGTGTTGGGAAACTCGTTAGCCAGGCATGCCATGCATGTATTGAAGTGTCTAACAGGAGTCGGGCAAGTCCGATCTGGCGCGATTGGCTGCGAGACGGGGGGAAAAAGGTAGTCCTGCGCGTCCAATCGTTAGAGGATCTTCTTGACCTAGAAGATGATGCAAAGAGACAAAATCTTCCTTTTGCTATGATCGTTGACAGAGGGTTAACACAGATACCTCCGAATACACCCACAGCGATAGCTATAGGACCAGCTGAAGGAGAGAAGATCGATAAGGTTACAGGTCACCTGAAACTTCTGTAGCTCGATAAGCAGTCCTTTACGATACCAGTTACATAGAAGTTAAGATATTACTCTTCATTCGTTGGGGTTGCCAGCGGTGGTTTCTTGGGCGAAGTACTTGATAATACTTCGTCGATCCTGAGTATCATGTTGGATGCTTCAGTTGCAGATTTTATAATCTGTTCTTTGACCCAAGTAGGTTCGAAAACCTGGCTCTTGTACATGTCTTTCAGAGTGCCGTCAGACGCATCAACACCGATCCATTTTCCACCTTTACTATGTCTGGATCTTAGCGCTACAGAAGCGTCTATCGGACTCATTCCAGCATTAGCTGCTAAGGTCAGGGAGACCTTCTCCATTGCCTCTGCAAACTTTTGAGCTGCTAACTGTACTCTGCCAGAGAGCTTAGGGAGCCAAGCTCTGAGTTTCAAAGCCACCTCAATCTCTGGTGCACCTCCACCTGCGACGACAAGGGGTCGCTCCATTACGTCTCTAGTCACCATAATCGCATCATCGATAGCGCGCTCCATTTCGTCGACCTTCTTTTCGAAACCACCTCTAATGAGGATAGTAACAGCCTTGGGATCTTTGCATCCCTCTATAAAGACCCATTTCTTATCTTCAACCTTCCTTTCTTCAACTAGTTTTGCTCGGCCCAGATCGCCTGGTGTAACGTCCGCTAAATTACCTATTATGCTCCCTCCGGCCGCCTGGACAATCCGCTCTAAATCGCTCATATTCGCCATCTTTACGGCCAGTATACCTGCCGAGGCTAAGTATTGAAGAGCCAAATCGTCGATGGCTCTTAAGCAGATCATCACGTTAGCCCCTGCCTTTCTGGCATTTTGTACGATATCGTATAGCATTTTATCCTCACTATCGATGAATTGTTTCATTTGTTCTGGACTCGTAATGTTTAGTTTCGTATCCATTTCGGGCTTCTCAACTTCAAATGCAGTATTCGTTACAAGGATTCTAGCATTTTCAATTCTCTTAGGCATTGATGCATGGGCTACTTCCTTATCAACAACTACGCCTCTAATGAGGCTGCTTTCTCCAGCCACACCTCCTGCTCCCTTCAATACCTTGATGTTTTTTTTATCAACCTTGTAACCACTATCGGTCTTATCTGCGACAGATAATACAGCATCTACTACTAATCCAGCTAAGTAGTCAGCATCCCGCGATACTATCTTTGTCTGCATACTTGTCTTAGCCACTTTCCTGAGCCAGTTCACATCTTGTGGTTCAACTCTAATGGATATTTCTTCTAGTATCTGAAGAGCTTTCTTCGCAGCTTTAGAATAACCTTGGACCATGAGGCTGGGGTGAATTCCCTTTTGAAGAAGTTCTTTTGCTCCTGTGAGAAGTGCTCCAGAAAAAATCACGGCTGAAGTAGTACCGTCTCCGACTTCAGATTCCAAACTTTTTGATATCTCTACAAGCATCTTGGCCGCAGGGTGCTGAATATCCATTTCCTTTAGCATCGTTGCACCGTCGTTGGTTATCGTAGCATCACCGGTGGTATCCACCAGCATCTTATCGAGTCCTCTAGGGCCCAATGAAGAACTTATGATATCAGCCAACAATAATGCTGCTGTTAAATTATTATTCTGAGCATCCCTCCCTTTCGTTTGGCTAGTACCTTCCGGTAGGATTATTGTGGGGATATTGCTTGATGATGTAGGATAAGACATGTTTTACCTTTAGACCTTCTAAAGGTCGCTTTTAAAAATATTTGGTATTCCTATTTACAGTCCAGACTGCAGCATAAAAATATTGTACTATGAAACAAGGGTCCTAGAATAGATGCCGTGATCAATCTCGTCTTCGGCGATACTCATTCCCTTCCTCAGTGAAATAACCTCACTGTTCAGAGAAGCTACTTTACCTTCTAATGCAGTAAGCTCAACTTGTCTTTTAACATCATCACTTTCGGTAGATAGTTTCTCGTTGTCCGCTGTTAACTTTTCATTTAGAGAGACTGCCATATCCAGATCCTGGTGTAATTTCTGAAGCTCCTTGGATTTTATAATCTCTAGCTTTAATCGACCTAAAACATGAGGGAATTTTGAGGAACATTTCCCGCATTCATAAATTCCAACTGTGCTTTCGCTAAAAGAGCCATCCTTGCGGATGTCCCCCAGAACCGATGAAGTTTTTACGGGAGAATTAATTCTGGTGCCGCACGTTGGGCAAGTTACCAACTTGCTAGCGACCCATTTCAGTAAGACTGAGATGTCGGGAACACAGGGGCATCACTAGTCGATTCTGCCTCGGCTGGAGGATTTCCAACTTCTGGTTCTTGTTGTTCCGCAGCATCTGGTGTTTGATTATAATGCGATATCTCTTCTTCCATCGTCATCTTCTCTGAATTAAGAGCTGAAATTTCGGTCTCAAGAGATCGGGCCTTGTCTTCTAACCTAAGTGAAGTCAGTTTCTCTTTAAGAACAGGTATTTGATTTAGTAGAGAGGTCTTCTCTCCATCCAATTCACTAATTCGTGCCTCTAAGTTGGCTTTCTTATCTTCGAATGACATATCTCCTTCCAATTTACGATCTGTTGGATATTTACATGAAGATAATATGAGGGATTGAGTCGAACTTTATTGATCTGAGGACAAAATAAAATGAAGTGTTTTTGAATCAACGTTCATATATCAAAAACATTGTTTATCCCGAAGAGCAAATAACTTCGATGCTCTTGGCTAATACACGTCCCACAATCTGTAAACTCGAAGGTGATACCCGGTCTATAGTATCTTGTTGGGTATGCCAGTAATCATAATCGAAGTCAATAATTAGAGTGGTGGGGAGACCTTTTTGTAAAAACGGGATGTGATCGTCAATAACGTTATGTCTAACCTCAGGTTTAAAGGAACTAGAATAACCCAAATTAGAACCAATCGCCCATATCTGTTCAGTGAACTCCCGCGATAATCCATTATGGGAGTTACGTTCATAAAAAATTTCTAGGTTCGAATCACCCACCATATCTACGATTATTACCCCTTTTATTAGTGGTATCAACTCATCTTCAAGAGTAGAAACATAAGTGGAAGCACCTAAAGAATAAGGCCCATAGACACCTCCTATATCCTCCGCATCAAAAAAAAGTAACCAGAGTCCAATATTGGGATCTACTTTCGAGTTTAATTTGGCAAGTTCGAGAAGAACTGCCACACCACTAGCCCCGTCATTAGCACCTGATATCGGTAGATTCCTCTTTTCTGGATCCTCGTCATTTTCCGATATCGGTCGAGTATCATAATGAGCTCCCAAAAGCAATATTCCGTTGCTTTCATTTCCTTTCTTAGCTACGATATTTTGGAGTGTCAAACTAGAACCATTAGACAACTTATGGACGAAAGGTTGTACTTCAACAGTGAAGCCATAATCACTAAGCATAAGCTTAAGATAATCTTGGAGATCCGAATGCCCCTTTGATCCTGGATTTCTCGGTCCAAACGATACCTGGATCAAGACTTCTTCGTAAGCAGATTCACCTGAGAAGACGCGAGAAGAATTACACTCGGGTGTAACAATAGGGATCCGCCGCTCTATCAAATTTACATTAGTAATAGAGAAAGAAAGTAGTACTACCAGAACAATAGAAATCCCAGCGATTGCTAGTTTAGAGATTTTCTTCATTGGAATTCCAGACTTTCATATCTACTATTAACGTAATACTATCTCCTTGCGACAAAATCGTTATTTCAATCTTGATTTCATTCTCTTTGGTTGATAAGGCCTGAATTGGCGGCCCTTCATCAGCTGATCAACTACCTTTTTGAACCTAATTCCGTGACTGAGATAAGGGAACCGGAGGTGTGCACATTCATGAGCAATGATGTACCTTAGGTCGGCCCTTGACGTGGCTCTCTTAACATTTAGAAATATTAAGTTGGACCTGGTATATGCTACTCCTCGATACTTGTATGCGCTAGTTCTCCTCCCCTTTGTCATTTCTTTAGGTAGAGATAAGAGATCACGCAAGCGCATGACGTATTTTGGTTTAGCGACACATAGTTGTTGAGAAAAGGATGTTATCTTGCGATCTATCCACATATCAAGCATTCTCGTCCGTCTCATTATCGATCAAAAGCCCATTGATTCCTTTGTTTCCTTCGCCCAGAATATAATATTTCAGTGAATAAGGTGGGGCCGGTGGGACTTGAACCCACGGCCTTTACCCAGAGTTCGGTTAGGATTAGACACCGAGCCCCTGCAGGTTCCTCCGCTCCAGAAGATTCATCATCCTATTGTCAGCGAACCTGTCTGCTAATCTGGAGCCTGCCGTTCTACCTTTCCAGGGTTTCGAAGAACCTAGCTGGACTACAGCCCCGACCTATTT
>JAPUIC010000024.1 GCA_027297425.1 Nitrososphaerota archaeon
CGGGCGGGATTAGTACTTTAGAGTGCAAGTCCCTAGGTACTTTTGAAAGTCGCTAGCATCGGCCAACTTTATGATCTCCATAGTGGCCAATTAATTACAAGGAGGAGGGCGACAACAGACCAAAGAATGAGGTTGATGATAAGCCATTTCTTGGAAACTTCTGTCCTATGCTTAGTAACCGTTGATGCAGTCTCGGATAGATCTTCTGCCTCTTCATTCATCCCGACTTCGGAGGCCTTGGACTTCTCCACCGCATTCAGTGCGTTGGTGTATGATTTTGGATTCATAGATAGATATTGGCCCTTCGCATTCCTCAGAATCCTTCCCTTGCGATGAAGTGCCTTTAGCTGAACTTGGTTAGTAGACAGTCTTCCTATTCCCGCCCGAACCAAGCCCATCGCCGAAAAAGTTTTCGGATACTGTTCATCAAGGAATTTTTCTATCTCGTCTTGAGGCATCTTTCCTCTGCTCTGTAGATTATTTATCGAGGGAGGATTATAACTCTAGCGTAATAAGCCTCGGGCGGGACTTGAACCCGCGACCCCTACATTACCAATGTAGTGCTTTGATCCTACGAGTAGTCTAACCAGACTGAGCTCTCCCGCCGGAAAGTACCGAGGCACTAATTCCGAGGCTCGCATGGGTTTTTGGCTCACGCTTATTAACTCTTATCGAATTTTTTCGCCTCATGAAGGGTTTACGCTCGCCACCAATCGAAGGAAACAAAGTTTACAGAGTCTTTTTCACGATCGGCTACCCCTATTATGAACTGTTTTCTGACAGTCGTGGCTAACCTGCCACTTAATACGACACTTGTGGCAGAAATTAAATCATGAGGTTTCATTACTTCTACTAAGAAGGGCGCATGGTCTATTCCAGGACCTCTCTCATACACGGCAAAATCACACCCGAACTTTACACCTGGAGATACGACAAAGCCCGCCTTTCTCAACTCCCAATAAACCATGAATTTTTCTTTAAAATCCACATACTCCTGTTCACAAATTTTCCCTAATTTCTTTGAATCGATTCGGTCTCCACTAGTTCTTGCTGTAACTACGAGTTTCTTACATTTGAGGAGATAATAACCCTCCACGAGGTCCAAAATTAGAGGTGCGTTGAAATCTGCAGCCTTGGGTTTTGGGATACCTAGAGGCTTTCCATAGAAACCAGCTTTGAACAGTTCACGAGATTGGGATAAATCCCAGACCACTATCCGATTCTCCAGTAAGACACCGGAGAATCGCGCAGGATCCCTAGGCATAACGAACTAGAGTCCAAGTGCCAAGATAGTCATAGAGTCAGCGGCACTTAGGCATTTATCAGATACCCGCTCGATGCTGTCTACTACGTCTTTCAACATTATTAGATCTTTTACAGAGCTTACCTCATTTACGATTCGTACGACCGTCTGCCTGTACTTCGCATCGATCTCCCGCTCCAGGTTTTCTATGGACGATGCTATATCTACGGAATGCGCTGGATTCATGGTAAGCGACATCACCATATTGTTAAGACGTTGAACTATCTCAACCATCAAGTCTAAAATATCGCGTAAATCGTCGGTCAGTTTGTGAGGCTTTAGAGAACCTACCTTGACGTTTGACAGCCTGAACGCGATTGCACCCATATGACCGGAAATCTCATGAATGTTGTATGCGCTCCTAAGGAGGTCTTCCTTGTTCATAATTAATTGGCCCATTTCCGCTACTTCTCTTATGAGCATTCGTTGGAGGGTATCCACGTCTTCCTCAGTCTTCCTGATTCTTTCTAGAGTCATCACCACTCCATCTTTATCGCCTTTGGTCAAGGCCTCGTAAACGCTAGAAAGTTCTCTAGCGCCGTCAAAGACGCGTCTGATTTCATCCTGTAGTACTGTTAGAGTTTTGCGTTTTACTTGAACCTCGGTGTCGCCAGCGAACATTATAACATTCTGCGAAAACCGCTCACTCATATTAAAATTTTTTAAAAAATCGAACGATTCGAGCTCTTTCCTTGTCTTCTCTACAGGATTATGGTTGCTTCAACGGTGACCTCCCCTTCAGGTTACTACGGTACATCTCGATTATTTCGTCTTCGGTTGTAGAATCCTCTGGAGATTTATCGACTCTTAACCTGCCGGTGTATTTAGGAAATCTTAGGGCTAAACCAGCATTTTGTCTAATTGAGTTTCTGGCGACCGTGTGGATAGGGCTAAGGGTAACCTCGGATGCTGCAATCTCTATCACGATTCGAGGGGGGAACCAGACGTCTGCAGACATATTAGATTCGACTCGTCGGTCAGGATTGGGCAGGGCTTGAACCTTTAGTTTGGCGAACAGTGTATCCAGATCCTCATCGGTAAATCCGGTGCCAATCTTGCACACCGTTTTGAACTTATCATTAACGGCATCAAAAGCTGCCAAAAGGAAAGCGCCGTACTTCCCGACCCGTCTACCCTTGCCATAGAAAGCACCTATTATCACCAGATCGGTGGTCTCCTTAAATCCAGTTCTATACTCTCGTTTTAGTTTGATCCAAGAAAATTCACGAGCCCCTGCCCGATAGGGGCTTTCAATATCTTTGATGACAAGGCCTTCGCAACCCTTAGCCAATGCGCTTCTCATAAATCGGTCTATTTTCCTAGGATTATCAGTCAACTCACGCGGTACGAGATGAAGTTTCCCATCTACTATCAAGTTCGCTTCTAAGATTTCTCTCCTTTTCGCATATGGATATGCTGTTAGATCCTCGCCGAGAGAATGTAGAATGTCAAAGCAGTAGAAAGAGACAGGGTAGTTTTTGACAGCATCCTTGATCCCATATTTTCTACGACGGTGCATTAGCTCTTGAAAAGCTAGATAACGTCCTGTCTCTGGATTTATGGCGACCACCTCACCTTCTACTATAGCATTCTTCGATCTAATACCGGCTCTGCAAGAATCTGCGACGTCAGGATATTGAGCGGTTATTTCTTCCATACGTCTCGAGAAAATGTCGATTTTATTATCATTCTTATGAACCTGAAGCCGTTCACCATCAAGCTTATGTTCAGCAGAGCAAACGCCCCCCATTTTTACTACGATTTCTTTTGCTGAGTCTAAACGTTCAGCCAGCATCGGCCTTACTGGCCGTCCTACTTGAATCCTAATCTCTTTGATTGCCTGCAGCCCGCGGGTTGCTATAGTCTGCGCTACTTCCCCCAGGTCTGAACAAACGTTATATGCCCGCTCCAGATAAATTCTGTTTTTCTTATCTTTAGTGAAAGCAATAGCTAGCGCATCGAGAATAGTGTAGTCGGCGATGCCTAAGCGTAATCGCCCAGTGACAGTTCGAATCAGGTATTTAGATTCACAAGGAGATGAGTTATTCAGCAAGTTCACGATGAATCTTAGTTTCATTTCCAGAGAGCGGCTGCCCTTAATAGTGGCAATACTTTCCAACGTTTCATATACATGGTCGAGAGTTAAAGGCTGGCTGAAGAGAGTAGTTTGGGAGTTCTTGGATAGTCTCTGCTCAGCTACATTCCCCAAATCACCTAGATCATGATACATAGTTTCAAGTTGTCGGATATCTACGCCGGACCAGATACTCAGAGCTTTCAATACAGACTTGTCTGCCACCCCCAACTCGATGCCACGATAATCAGGATAGATCTTACCTTGAGTCAGGTAGACTACCTTCCGAAGGTCATTCTTTGGAGTTTGATTGAATAGTTTGGACAAGATCAGGGTCAACTCCTGTCTTTTTGATGTAGCCTCCATTTCCATGAAAGCATCAGAGATAACGTTGAATAGCATCCCGATAGAGACCTTAGTAATGTGTATAACTTCCGTTGCTACAAAAACTTTAATTTCTGAATATAGTAATGATTACCGTATCGGCATGTCGTTTTCGAAGGAATCTCACCTACTGAGCGCTCCAACACTAGGAGGGATGAATCATGCCTGATCGTGCACCATCCAAACTTCTAATTCTTGCTGTTGATAGAGACGATGACATAGGTCATAAGGCCGGGATTTCCACGCCAGTCATAGGTAGACAACTGTGTATAGGCGCAGGATCAGAACTAAGTTTAGCAGATCCTGAAGAAGCCGATGCAAATACGATCTTCGCCGCTGTAAAAGAGCTTGATCATGTAGTGAGTAAGGGATACGAAGCACAGGTAGCAATTGTGTCGGGCAGATTTGAGAGAGGTTTTACCGCAGATGCAAAGATTAGAGAGGACCTGAATAAAATCCTAGAAAAGTATCATGCGGATGGAATAATATTCGTCTCAGATGGAGCAGATGATGCAGAAGTTATTCCTATCCTTCAAGGAATAATTCCTGTGGTATCAGTCAAAAGGGTTGTCGTAAAGCACAGCAAGAGCGTTGAAGAGTCCTATGCAGTTATTGGACGCTATCTTAGGATGGTCATCTTTGATCCTAGGTATTCAAAATTATTCTTAGGGGTACCGGGAATAATTCTGCTCGTATTAGGATTGATGAGCCTCTTGGGTCTCCTAAGAGAAGCAGGGATTGTAGTTCTTATGATCTTGGGGGGGACACTTCTTCTTAGAGGGTTCGACCTTGATCACGTCCTGAGCGGGATAACAAGGATCGTTAGTCCAGCATCTTACTTCAGGATATTCACGATCGTAACTATGATTCTGATTGTGACGGCAGGCTTCTTCCAGGCATATTCGATGATCGCTAATACAGCTGAATTTGCTGAAGTGGCCCAGAATAATGACCTCTTTGTACGACATGCACCACTCTTAATCGGTTCATTCGTGGAATCTGCTTTGCTTTTGACGTGGATAGGACTAGAGGTTTATTTCGGCGGGGCGCTGTTATTTCACTATTTCAGAGGAAGTGTTAGAACTTTAAGAAATATGGTAGCGATGGCTGCCCTGGCATTCATGTTCTTTCCGATCCGTGAATTCGCTTTAATCCTTCAAAACCCGGGTAGATCACCGGTGACCATCGTATCAGGATTACTCATAGGCTTACTTCTGACATTCATAATAGCTGCAATCAGTTATGATTACGTTCGTAAACGTCCTAGAAGGAAATCTAAAGTTGCTGTCTAGCGTACTTAGCTACATAGGAATATATCACCTTTATGAAACTTTTTTGGAGAGGCAAGTAAAGAAGAAAGCCCTTCCCGGGAACATCGGAATAATACTAGACAACAATGGAGGGGATGAATCTAAGAGGTCCGTTTCCGAACACTCATCTCACGCTATCAATGTGAACTATAAGACAAAATCAATCATTGAATGGTGTCAAATTCTAGGGATAAAGATAGTTACTCTATTAGCTCTTCCACCGGCGAGGAATGGTAGCGATTATACCAATATCGAACAAGAGCTGTATAACTTGTTGCGTGACGATGGGTTATTTCATCGTCATAAGCTACGAGTGAAAGGTTTGGGCGATATTAATCGATTCCCATCAAGTATTCGAAAGACACTTTCAGAGCTGGAGGGTGCTACATCAAAGTACAACGAAAATTTCCTAAATATTGCGGTGGAGAACGGCGGAAGGCTAGAAATTATTGAGGTAGTACGAGCGTTAGCAGAGAAGGTCAGTAGGGGTGAATTGGAACCTCAGAATATTGACGCATCACTTATGGAGGATCATCTCTTCACTGCGCATTTGCCTCAACAAAATCCCGATCTGATCATTCGAACATCCGGCGAAGAAAGATTAACTGATTTCTTTCTCTGGCAGAGTGCGTACAGTGAACTGGTATTCCTAGATGTATATTGGCCTGCCTTTAGAAAAATCGATCTGATGCGGGCCATAAGAACATATCAAAATAGAGTTAGGAGATTTGGTCAGTAATGAAATACGCTACATCGCGTAAGGATTAGCTACATCTATTAGGGCATTTACTATTGGGAACGGAGAGAACTTGTCAGTTCTGGTTATAGTCGGAGGTTTTTTCGGAGATGAGGGGAAGGGGAAGATAGTTTCATACCTGGCTCTAAAGGACAAACCCGATGCAGTAATTCGAGGCGGTGTAGGTCCAAATGCGGGTCATACAGTGGTTCATAACGGGATTCCTTTAAAACTCAGATTACTCCCCAGTGCGGTCGTTAGTCCTGAAACTAAACTTATGATTGGAGCGGGAGTTTCGATCAACACCGATGTTCTTCTTAGCGAGATTAAGGAATTTTCAGTCGAGTCGCGCGTCTTAATCGACAGAAATTGTTTGATTATCACTGATGAGCATATACGTAGGGATGCCTCTGATCATCTTAAGGGCACGGTAGGAACAACGGGAACAGGCACCGGCCCCGCCAATGCAGACAGAGCCTTGAGATTAGCCAAGTTAGCCGGGGATGAGGCATCGTTATCAGATTACATAGGAAGTGTTTCTTCTGAAGCACATACCATCATCAAGCAAGGAGGGACTATACACGCGGAAGGGAGTCAGGGCACATTCCTTTCTCTTTATCATGGTAATTACCCCTACGTGACATCTAAAGATGTTACGGCTTCAGCGATTTGTTCAGATATTGGGATCGGGCCATGTCATGTACAGGACGTCCTCGTCGTTCTAAAATCATATGTAACTAGAGTAGGTAGTGGAGATTTACCGGGGGAATTGAATGAACAGGAAATACAGAGTAGAGGATGGTCCGAAAGCGGAACAGTTACTGGTAGGTCAAGGCGAGCAGCACCTTTTGACTTTGAACTCGCAAGGAAGGCTATCGCGTTGAATAGTGCGACAATGCTAGCCGTTACCAAACTTGACACACTATATCCCGCGGCAGGGGGCGTACGAGAATTTAACAAGTTACCGGAGGATGCACGTAGATTTGTCAATGATCTAGAGAAGGAACTTGATCTTCAAATATCTCTAATAGGAACAGGACCAGATACCATGGATATTATAGACCGGAGAGAGCCTTAAAGACTTTATAGATCACTATTAATGGACCGAGCGCAAGATGAAAATAACATTAGGTAAGCTTGAAAAATCAGGTCAAGATCTCTCGGCATTCCTGGGAGAAAAATTAGGTTTAGAGTTGACCGCCGAGGGCGGGGAGATAGACATAGAATCTCAGACGAACGATTTCAAAAATTCTACAGTGAAAACGTATCTTAAACGATATTTGTATTTACGTGGTTTTAAAGGACAGTACAGAGCATCTGCGGATCAAGGTTCTCTAAAGATTCTTGAGCTTAAGAGCGTTGAAGATGACGAGGAAAAGACAAAAGCACCTGAAAAGAAGGAAATAGAGAAGGAGTCCAAGCAACCAGATATCTCAAAGACTGAAGAAACAGCTTCAAAGACTGAAGAAACAGCTTCAAAGACTGAAGAAACAGCTTCAAAGACTGAAGAAACAGCTTCAA
>JAPUIC010000025.1 GCA_027297425.1 Nitrososphaerota archaeon
ACGATGGAGCTACTATCCTGAAGGAGATAGATGTTCAGCACCCAGCTGCGAAGATGATGGTAGAGATAAGCAAGACTACCGATAATGAAGTAGGGGATGGTACTACATCTGCAGTTGTATTAGCTGGTGCATTATTGGAAAGGGCTGAGGATTTAATCTCAAAGGACGTACATCCTACTGTGATAGTAGACGGATATGCGAACGCCGCTCAGAAAGCACTAGAAGTATTAGAAAAGGTAGCAATCAAAGTTAGTCCTACCGATAAACAATCTCTAACTAAGATTGCCAAGACTGCCATGGCAACAAAATTGGTAGCAGAGGAGAGTGACCAGATGGCAAAACTGGTAGTTGATGCTATCTTATCTGTTGCTGAAAAGGTAGGCACTAGCTATAAAGTTGATATTGATGATGTCAAGGTCGAAAAGAAGCCTGGGGGCTTTTTGGCTGATACCAGCCTGATCAAAGGAATACTATTAGATAAAGAGGTAGTCCATGGTGGCATGCCAAAGCGGGTTGATAATGCGAAGATAGCACTCATCAATTCCCCCCTGGAGATCGAAAAGACAGAGTTTAGTGCAGAGATCAGGATAAGCAATCCGGACCAGATGAAGAAGTTCTTAGACGAAGAAAATAATATGCTCAAAGATATGGTAGATAAGCTGGTTCATGTCGGTGCTAATGTTGTAGTATGCCAGAAAGGGCTTGATGATATAGCTCAGCACTACTTGGCGAAGGCCAACATTCTGACTGTTAGGCGAGTAAAAGAAGGTGACGTAGCAAAATTGGCTAAAGCGACTGGCGGCCGAATAGTAACAAATCTAGAAGATCTTTCCAAGAAGGACCTGGGCAACGCCTCACGCGTTGAGGAGCGAAAGGTAGAGGATGACAAATGGATTTTCATAGATGGTTGTAAGAACCCCAAGGCCGTAACTATTTTCATAAGAGGTGGTACGCAAAGGATTGTTGATGAAGGAGACAGATCTATCCATGATGCGTTGATGGTTGTCAAAGACGTAATCGAAAATCCGAGTATCGTAGCTGGAGGCGGCTCCGTCGAGAGCCAAATCGCACATGAGCTCATGGAATGGTCAAACTCACTTTCTGGTAGGGAACAGCTTGCAGTCCAGAAATATTCAGAGGCTATCGAAACTATCCCGTTATTGCTAGCTGAAAATGCAGGTATGGATCCACTAGATACCCAAGTTGAATTGAGAGCTGCTCATTCTAAGAAGAAGATCTGGTATGGAGTTGCCGTACTGGACGCAAAAGTCGCAGATTTACTACTAAAGAATATCATAGAACCTGCAAAGGTAAAGGAACAGATTATAAAATCTGCCACCGAGGCTGCAAATATGATACTGCGAATCGATGATGTAATCGCTTCAAGTAAGAGTGCAGGGGGTCCCCCTGGCGGGCCTGGCGGGCCGGGCGGTATGCCAGGCGGAATGTAACATCACAAATCTCTTCATTAGGATAGATTGGCCTCACGGTTCATGGGCGTAATAACGAAATAATGGATTGCTATGTTAGCACCGGTTAGATGTTTCACCTGTGGGTTCTTGGTGGGCGACAAGTTCGCCGAATTTGAGAACAGGACACAGGCTGGAGACGATCCTGCCAAAGTATTGGACGAAATGAAGATACAACGTTACTGCTGTCGCAGAATGGTCCTTTCGAATGTCGATCTGGTAGACCAAGTGATTCCATATTACGAATCCTTGGCCCTGCGGAGAGAGGAGTTTAAGTCCGAAAACCCGTTATAAAATGGCTATGTAAAGTGTCCTCAAAACATTTCGATGCCCAAGATGAAGGCGGATCGACAGAAAAACTAATCACGTCTCAAGTGTCCGAACAAAAGTTACTATCTACTGGAATACGAATAGGTACTCTTGTCAAGACAAAATCTATGGAACCATTTATACTTAGGACACGGTCTGATGGACTTCACGTCATTGACGTTGCGCAGACTCTATCGAGGATAGAAGTAGCAGGCAAGTTCATAGCATCTAGTGACATCAGTCGCGTTGTTGTATATTCTTCGCGGGAATATGGAAAAACACCAGTAGAACGGTTTTGCGAACTTACTGGTTCGATCCCAATAACCGGGCGGTTTATGCCTGGAACATTCACTAACACACTATTTCATCATCATCTAGATCCAGAATTGGTAGTTGTTACAGACCCCTCAATGGATTATCAAGCCGTCGTTGAAGCTTCAACAATTGGGGTTCCCGTGATCACAATCTGCGATACTGATAATGTCTGTACCGACGTGGATTTGGTTATTCCGGCGAATAATCGTGGGCGAAAATCACTGGCAGCGGTCTTTTGGCTTCTGGCTAGGGTAACCCTAGTTGAATCGGGGGCTTTGAGTGCTGACCAACAAATGTCGCTTAGTATCGAAGATTTTGAGACAAAACTCATAGATGAAAAAATAGAAGGATAGTTTAACACGATATAATTATAATCGTGCCTAACCTTCTTTGTCGAAGAGTGATTTGCTTGGCCGATAAGGTTAGAATGCCGGCAGTGGCCGGAACTTTTTATCCCAGCGAAGACTCGAACCTTCTGAGAACTATTCAGGAATGTTTCAGGCATGAACTAGGACCTGGAAAACTCCCTCCGGCTACTGATTTACCGATGCCTAGAGCCCTGGTTAGTCCTCATGCAGGATATTCATACTCCGGACCAATAGCAGCTCACGGCTTCTATTCTGTTTCGTCTCTTGAATCTATTGATCTAGCGATAATCCTGGGTCCAAATCATTGGGGTATAGGGAGCGGGATAGCAAGTGTCGATGGCGGTCTGTGGCGTACGCCATTTGGTGATGTCGAAGTAGATTCGGAGAGTGTGAAAGAGCTAGTTAGGTCTACGGGGATTGTAGATGTGGATGAGCGGGCTCATTCCAAGGAACACTCGATCGAAGTTCAAATTCCGTTTCTCCAACATATATTTTCTAACAAGTTCAAGATTTTACCCATATCTATGTATCTACAAGATATATTGACGGCTCAAGATATAGCGAAGGGTCTATTGCCAATTCTCAATAAAAAAAGAACGCTTTTGATTGCATCTTCAGATCTGACACATTATGAGCGACTTAGCATTGCAACTCGGAAGGATCTTCAGCTCGTCAAGGCAATTGAGTCTTTGGATCTTGAGAAGTTCTATGAGGTCCTAGAAAGCCTTAATGTGACGGCTTGTGGTTACGGCCCCATAGGCGTGTTGATTTCCATTATGAAACAGATTGGTATTTCAAAAGGACGCCTACTGAAGTACGCCACTAGTGGCCACACTACTAGGGATTTCTCCTCTGTAGTGGGTTATGCATCAATAGTATTCGAGACGTAGACTTTTGAGATACATTGCTCAGGCTCCCGGAAAGGTGATACTTGTTGGGGAACATTTTGTTGTGCACGGTGGTTATGCTATTGCAGCATCGATAGCTGAAGGCGTGAGGGCGGAAGCAAGAAAACTTCCAGGTAATCAGATCCGGATAATATCTGAGGATTTAGGCGTTACCGCTGAGATCCCTAACCAGATACCGCGGGAGCTTTCTCCACTTGTCCAATGTGTTTCGACGATTATTGATCGATGCAAATATAGTGGTGGGTTGGAGTTGAGATTGAAATCTATGATTCCACCTTCCGCAGGTTTAGGCTCCTCAGCGGCTACGGCTGTATCAGGCGTCGCTGCAACTTCATTTGCGCTAGGGAGACGATTAAATTCAGTTGAGATAGTAGAACTCGCAATGATTTCTGAAAGAGCAGTTCATGGTAATCCCTCTGGTATAGATGTTTACGCTTCTACCTACGGTGGAATCATGCTTTTCAGGAAGGGTCCAAAAGTTGTGAGAAAATTCATTAAACCTGGTAAGCCCCTTCAACTAATTGTAGCATATGATAAAGGAGGGAGACAGACCTCAAAACTAATTTCGCGGGTGGATGACTTCCGGAGAAGTGGGCAGAGTCTTTTTTCTGCTCTCTTAACAGCGAATGATGTTATGGTGAAAAAAGTAACAAATCTGATTAAGCTAGGAAGGATTGCGGATGTAGGTGCATATCTGAATTTTTACCAAGCCATTCTATCTAACATGAATTTATCTAGTCCAGACATAGATTCACTCGTAGAATCTTCCCTCACTGGAGGGGCTCTCGGAGCTAAACTTACCGGTGCAGGTGGGCAGGGCTCTCTTATCGCATTGTCTCCAGATAATAAATTCAAAAAGATTGGAAAAAGATTATCGAAGATATCGGAAAGAGTCATAGAAGTAACGTTACCAGCTCCGGGTGTTCGAGTGTGGATGGAAAAGACCTGACGATCTGTAAACTCGGCGGGTCGGTTATAACGTTTAAGGATAAACCCCTTACCCCTAATATCAAGGCGATTACGGGGTTAGCTAAGGCGTTATTCAAGTTTGATGGGAAATTAGTCATTATCCATGGCGGGGGGTCATTCGGTCATTATATGGCAAGTCGATTTGGTCTGGGTCAATCTCCAGCTAAAACCAGTCCCGAAGCAGTTGCTATGACTAGATACTCGATGTTGGAACTTCACCTTACCGTACTACGGATATTCCTAGATGCTGGTCTCACTGTCTATTCTGTACCTCTGTCGGGCATGATGAACCAACGACTCCCATCAAGACAAAAGATGGAGGCACTAGTGAATTATACTGATACGGGCCTAATACCCATGACTTTCGGAGACGTAATTGTTTCCAGAACCGGTTCCTATATTGTTTCTGGAGATCAGATAGCAAGATTACTCTCTAAACATCTCCGTCCTCGTAGGGTATTATTTGTCCTGGATGTTGATGGGATATACCAGGATCCGGAGAAGACGACATTACTTCGTGAGTTAAAAATAGCAAAGACCACTAACCTTATCTTTTCGAAAGGGAAGATTGATGTGACTGGAGGAATCGAGCGGAAAGTCAAAGAAGCTTCGAGGATAGCAAACATGGGGATAGATGTTAGTTTTGTTAATGGATTAGTACCTCAACGATTACTAGACGCTGCACAAGGTAAAAATCCGATCGGAACCGTACTTAAGGGTCGGAAAGTTGCTCCATTATCAAATAGTCGGTAAGTTGATAAATTTGAATTATCTATCCCACTTCTCTGTAATGAAAGGTGTTAATAATAATCATGGATCAGATTGATAGAATTAGAACGTCCACGTCTGCGATCGTGGAAAAAATGGAACAAGAGTTAAACGGACATCCATCCGTTCTATACGAAGCAGCATCTCATTTACTGACTAGTGGGGGTAAACGGCTCAGGCCATATATCGCGCTTAAATCATTCGAACTCCTTAAAGGGGATTCTAAATCAGCCCTTCAGGTCGCTTCCTCAGTCGAGTTCATCCATAACTTTACTCTTTTGCATGATGATATCATGGATTCTGAGTCGTTTCGACACAAAGTTCAAACTGTCCATCGGAAATTTGGTGTTTCTTATGCAATAATAGCGGGCGATGTACTCTTCGCTAAAGCTGTTCAGGTCGTAACTGACGCCTGCTTAAAGGGTCACCTCCCTGCCGAGGGTGCGGTAAGAATAGCAGACGTAATAGCTCGCTCTTCCGTGAAAGTTTGCGAGGGACAAGCAGAAGATATGGCTATGGCGGAGTCCTCTGAATTCCCATCAGAACGGAAATATTATGATATGATTGAGAAGAAAACAGCTGCACTTTTTGAGGCTGCTTCGTTGATGGGTTGTATTCTGGCTGGTGGTAGCTCTCGCGACGAGAAACGCCTTAGTTCCTTTGGGAAAAATTTTGGAATTGCATTTCAATTAGTCGATGATCTTCTCGGAGTGGCCGGCGACGAATCTCTTACGGGTAAGAGTGTAGGAGGAGACTTACTCCAAGGAAAAAAAACACTGCCTGTAGCTTTGGCTTTCAGGACGACCTCTGACGATGATAGGACAAAACTGCTTCGAGTATTTGGGAAGAAAAAAGCCAGAGCCAAAGACGTAAACGTAGCGATCGAGATAATAAGGAAATGCGGTGCACAAACAGCTGTTAGAAAACAAGCGAAACTGTATGCGAAAAGAGCATTTGATCAGATAGCCCTCTATAACGATAGCAAGGCAAAGAGGGATCTAAAAGATCTCGAGGTTCTGGTCGCTACAAGACAACTTTGATAGCCACCTGATGTCTATGTCGTCAAGTCTCGAGGAGTCTATCCGGAAGTATACTCTCCTCAATGCTGCAGATCATTTGGGACGGGCGAGCGCGCAGTCTATAATATCGAAATTGCTTGGAGACATGCCTGAGCTCCGCCCCCAGGCCAAGAAAATTGTGGGATTGGTTCACAAAGAGGTGGCTAGAGTGAATGCAATGGATAAACAAGAGCAGAATACACTCGTCAAAACATTATTGCCGAAGATTCCCAGGGATGAGAAAAAAGATAAGTCAATAACTTTACCCCAATTACCAAACGCCGCTCATTACAATAAGATCGTGACCCGTTTTTCACCAAATCCAGATTGTGTGATTCACTTTGGATCTACGAGAGCACTCTTACTATCCCATGATTATGCAAGACAGTATGACGGCAAATTTATTCTCAGGTTTGAAGATACAGACCCCAGAATAAAAAAAGCCTCCTTAGAATTCTATGATTTAATCAGAGAAGATCTCAGGTGGTTGTCATGCGATTGGGATGAGGAGGTTATCCAAAGCGATAGACTGGAGATTTATTATGAACACGCTGAAAAATTATTGCTCCTCAATAAAGGATATGTTTGTACTTGTTCTTCTGAGGACTTTAAGAGTAAGATAGTTAGATCCAAGTCGTGTCCGTGTAGAGATCTAGAACCTGAGGTTAATCTGGAACGTTGGCACCTAATGTTGAGAGACATGAAGGAAGGATCTGCTGTCTACCGGGTTAAGACTGACTTGAAGCATCCTAACCCTGCAATTAGAGACTGGCCTGCTCTCAGGATCATCGATGTTAAGAAATATCCTCACCCTCGGACCCATGAAAAATACAGAGTATGGCCACTTTACAATTTTGCATCTGCTATAGATGATCATCTTCTACATATATCTCATATCATTCGAGGGAAAGAACACCAATCAAATATGATTAAGCAGAAGTATCTCTACGAATACTTCGGGTGGAAACCCCCCGAATCGATTCACTACGGTCGATTAAAGATGGACGGCGTTGAGCTTAGCAAATCGAGAATTTTAGAAGGGGTCTACTCCGGTAGGTATTGGGGATTTGATGATCCCAGGCTGGCAACTATTAGCGCGCTCCGAAGGAGGGGATATCAGCCCCCAGCCATTAGGCGTATAATTTACGATATAGGCTCTAAACCGGTAGAGGTCACCGTCAGCTGGGAGTTACTTAACTCATACAATAGAAAGGTTGTAGACAATACATCTCCCCGATACTCGGTGGTGATATCACCAGTAGAAGTATTGATTAAAGGAATCGAGGGACCGATAACCGTCGATCTCCACAAACATCCTAGAGAAAAATCTATGGGGTTGAGAAGAGTCCAGATGGATAGTGGTGCGATTACGATCCATATAGCAAAATCCGACGAGAAGAAAGTGACGGATGGTCAGATGGCAAGACTAATGGGGCTCATGAATATACGAGGTGGAAGAAAGGCTGGGGGAAAAATAACCGTCGACTATTATTCCTCTGAAATGGATCAGTCCCGAAAGCAGAAATTAGATTTCATTAATTGGGTTTATAGGAGAAAGAGCATTACTGTTGAGATTATGATGCCAGACGGAACGTCTCTCAGTGGTTTAGGTGAAGATAATCTGAAGAAAGAACCCGAGGGTACAATTATTCAACTTGAACGCCTCGGCTTTGGACGTATCGACTACAACCGTTTTGAAAAGCCAGAAATTGCGAAGAATCACAGATCAGAGATGACGATCTTCTTTACATCCAAGTAACCTTTCCAAATTATAAAGTTATTAATAGATCCTCAAATTAGTTTTGCGGGCGAACTATAAGATGACCCCACCGGAGACCAAGATCAGCGGAAAAGCATTCTATGTCAATTTCGAAACACCCCATGAACTTTCTGAGCTAGCTCTCGAGGCTCTCCGACAAGCAAAACAGAGTGGAAAGGTAAACAAAGGTACGAACGAAACAACAAAAGCAATCGAGCGGGGTCTTGCCAAGTTAGTAATAATAGCAGAGGATGTCGAACCACCCGAAGTAGTAGCTCACCTACCGATTCTATGTGAAGAAAGAAGCATTCCGTATATTTATGTTCAAAGTAAAGCCCAAATGGGCCCCGCATTAGGGATGGATGTAGGAGCTGCCTCCGTTTGTATCATAGAATCCGGAGAAGCAGAATCTCTATTGGACCAAATTTTCAAAGAGATTTCAGGTATTAAGAAAGGATAGGTCAGCAGATGTCTTCTCGTAAGGAGGTGAAAGAGGAACCATCGGCAGCTGAGATAATTCAGGTAGTCGGCAGGACAGGAGTAGCTGGTGAGATAACTCAGGTTAGGGTGAGGATTCTGGAAGGTAAGGATAAAGGCCGTATTCTTACTCGGAACGTAAAGGGACCCATAAAGCTCGCTGATGTCTTGATGCTCAGGGAGACTGAAAGGGAAGCTCGAAAGATACGATGATAAATAATTATTCTGCTACCCTAGGTATATGATATAGTCGTTCAATCAAATTTCTTATAGATAGATGGTTAATAATGTCTTTACAAAAAAATTGCACTTTTTGCGGGAAGGACTATAGTTCGTTTTACGGTGTTACAGTTGTTAGATCGGATGCCTCAATGCTCAATTTCTGCTCATCAAAGTGTAGAATCAATAGTCAAAAGCTAAAGCGCGACCCTAGAAAATTGAAATGGACCTTAAAAAAGAAAGCTGGTAATTAATGGAAGAAAGGACCCTCATTATTCTCAAGCCTGATGCAGTCAAGAGACGGCTGATCGGAAGAGTACTAGCTAGATTCGAAGATAGAGGATTAAATTTAATCGCCCTTAAACTATTTAGACTCTCAGACGTGGATGCAAGAGAATTCTATTCTATACATGCAGATAAGCACTTCTTCAACGAACTAATTGCGTTTATCACTTCAGATCCAGTTGTTGCTGGAATCGTAGAAGGGAGAGATGCTGTTAACGTAGTTAGGATGATGATAGGAAATACCAACTCACCAAAGGCGGAACCTGGCACCGTACGAGGTGATTTTGGTTTGGGAACAACCGACAATATTATCCACGCATCTGACTCCCCTGACAGCTTCGAGAAAGAGTCTAAACTTATTTTCAGTTGAACTTTGGCCTGAGCCATGTTTATTACATTCCCTCAGGATTACTCCAATAACTAGAGAGGTAGGACGCGTGGAATTATTTGTCAAACATGAGGCAACCAGTAATCGTGGTGTTAGGCCATGTCGACTCAGGGAAGACTTCCCTACTAGATCGAATCAGAGGTACCGCAGTACAGGCGAGGGAAGCCGGTGGTATAACACAACATATTGGAGCCTCGTACTTCCCTATTGAAACTTTAAAGGAATTAAGCGGTCATCTGATCTCAAACACTGGAGGGAAAATTGAAGTCCCTGGGGTCCTAGTAATCGACACTCCAGGCCACGAAGCTTTTGCAAACTTGCGTGTTAGAGGTGGTTCCGCAGCAGATATTTCCATAGTCGTAGTTGATGCAATGAAGGGCTTTGAAGTCCAAACTCATGAGAGTATAGCAATTTTAAAATCAAAAAAAGTACCATTCATAATTGCTCTAAATAAGACTGACATGATCCCAGGCTGGAAACCGGGATCATCAACTTTTATCACCGATTCGCTGAAGGGACAGGATAAGTCTACACTATCTATACTAGATCGGAAGATCTACGAAGTAGTAGGATCGCTATCAAGTCTAGGGTTTGTTTCAGAGGCTTTTAACAGGGTGAATGACTTTACAAAAGAAATAGCAATAGTGCCAGTAAGTTCGAAGACGGGGGAAGGAATCCCTGAAATCATTGTGGTACTCATTGGTCTCACCCAGGCCTATCTCAAAACTAAATTACAAAAGAATTCAAATGTCGCTAGAGGAATAGTTCTAGAGGTCAAAGAAGAGCCAGGGTTGGGGAATACTATCAATATGATCCTTCTAGAAGGATCTTTGAAGATAGGAAGTCAATTAGTAATAGCGACGAGGAATGGTGCTATTGTCAGCAGGATAAGGACCATACTATTGCCGAAACCGTTAGATGAAATGCGGGACCCGAGAGATAAATTCACACCAGTAAAAGAAGTCTCCGCTGCGGCTGGCGTAAAAATAGTAGGTACTAACTTGGAGGAAGTTCTTGCTGGATCTCCGGCTCTAGGATTAGTTAACGAAAAGATGTTAGAAGATCTGAAACGACAAGTGACGAGCGAGGTTTTGGAAGTGGTCAAGAGCGGGGCTAAGGATGGAATCGTGTTGAAAGCCGACGCCCTAGGATCCCTAGAAGCGGTAGCTGAGATGCTGAGAAAAAATAAAGTTCCAATTAGAGTAGCAGATATCGGCCCTGTCTCGAGGCGAGATGTGATAGAGGCCCTTACTGTATCTAAAAACGATCACTATTTGGGGATTGTCTTGTCTTTTGGAACTAAGATCCTACCTGATGCTTCTGATGAAGCCATGACGAGGCGGATTAAAATTATCCAAGAATCGACAATATATGATTTGGTTCAAAACTATCTCCAATGGGTTGAAAGTGAAAAAGGAGCCGAGGTGAGCAGGCTATTTGAAAAAACTTGTCTCCCATGCGAACTAGTTGTCTTACCTGGACACATATTCAGGAAGAGCCACCCGGCGATTATTGGCGTTGAACTATTGAGAGGGAGATTAAGGCAAAAAATGAGACTAATGAATTCAAGCGGTACTGATGTTGGGTATGTTCAGCAAATCCAAGAAGCGGGAAATCCAGTATCAGAATTATCCGCACCCTCTCAAGCTGCAGTCTCTATAGATAAGGCAATAGTTGGACGGACCATAAAGGAACAAGAAAAACTATTTACTATTCCAACTGAGCAAGAGATAAAGGCACTAAGAGAGCGGTTTGGACATCTCATATCCGAAGATGAGCGTGCATTGCTTGAAGAATTAATTTTAAGGAGACGGAAGGTTGTTCCTATATACGGTTTATTTTAACCTGCTATATCCACTTAAAAAGCAATCCTAAGACTTATTAGTTCACATCATTCGTCTTCGGTCAATATGGTAGAGTACAAGCTCGATATATCTCAAAAAAGCGGTACTGCACAAACCTTCACTGTGAAAGAACCAGAATCGCGCGCTCTACTCGGACTGAAAGTAGGAGCAAAAGTAGATGCATCTGTGGTAGGACTAAAGGGAATGTTACGCATTACAGGTGGAAGTGATAAAGCCGGTTTTCCTATGAGAAGCGATGTACAAGGCGGCGTAAAAGCATATGTTCTTTTGCACAAAGGTAAGGGATTCAGATCAAATGAAGATGGGGTTAGAAAAAGAAAATTAATCAGAGGTAATACTATAACTGAAGAGACATACCAAGTGAATGGCGTGCTAGAGGAGTAGGAAAACACGTAATGCTACTGCCTCATCAACCCCAAATTAATATCGGGACGGTTGGGCACGTAGATCACGGGAAGACCACCCTTGTTGAGGCATTAACCGGAATTTGGACTAGTGCCCATAGCGAAGAACTTCGACGCGGTATCACAATCAAAGTTGGATATGCTGATGCGGCGTTCTACAAATGTAAAAATTGTCCGAGTCCTGCTGCTTATGGAACTTCACCAAAGTGTGAGAAATGTGGTTCAGAAGCCGAGTTACTCATGGTCGTTAGCTTTGTTGACTGTCCGGGGCATGAGAGCTTAATGACGAACATGTTATCCGGTTCGGCTCTAATGGACGGCTCTATTCTGGTGATTGCAGCCAATGAGAGTGTCCCACAGCCCCAGACTAGGGAGCATCTAACTGCTTTACGAATGTTAGGCATGGAGCGAGTGCTCGCCGTACAAAATAAGGTGGATCTTGTCGACGACGAAAATGCTAGATCTAATTTTAAAGATATAACTAAATTCGTATCTGAATCCACGGAGTCAATCCCTCCAGTAATTCCAATTTCCGCTCAACACCGTCTCAATATTGACTATTTGATTCAGGCTATTGATGAGTCCTTTCCACGACTGAAACGAGATGAAACTGCTGCTCCAATCCTTCAAGTTTTGAGATCATTCGATATCAACACTCCGGGGACCCAAGCGAATAAATTGAAAGGCGGAGTATTAGGAGGTACTCTCACTAGCGGACGCCTATCTGTTGGGGATGAAATTGAGATTAGACCGGGGATTTTCGACAACAAGTCATCGAAATATTCTATACAAACTACCAAGGTGTCAAGCTTAGGAACAAGTAGCGGGTTAGTGGATGTTGTCAGGCCTGGCGGACTTGTGGCTATAGGAACAACTCTTGATCCTTCTTCAACCAAGAGTGACAGGTTCGTAGGCTCTATAGTGGGACGTCCCAATGAGCTACCACCCGTTCATGATGACTTAAGTCTGAAATTAGAGCTGTTCGATGTCGCAGTTGGAGCACCACAACTCGTGAAAGTCGAGAACGTAAAAATGGGCGAGATGTTGAGACTTAATCTTGGAACAGCTGCAACACTAGGGAATGTAACATCTCAGAAGGATGACGTTATTGAAACAAAGTTGCGGCGATCAGTCTGTGCGGCGGTGAATAGTAGAGTTGCCATAAGTAGAAAGATAGCAGACAGATGGCGTCTAATCGGTTCTGCTGTGGTAACATGATAAACGAAAAACATCACCCTGAGCTGATTCTTGATAGTAGTTTCTTGATGCATATGGCAAAAAAGACGGTACTGGGTATGGAACGGATTTCCGATTGGGCGGTAGAGACGGTGGTTCTAGAAGATATAACCAGAGAGTTAGATGGCATCAAGAATAATCAAGATTCAGTACAGAGCGCTAGGGCTGCTGCCCTTGCTTCGCAATATGCAAAGAACCTCCGATCCGTTAACCACGTGGGTCATATGCCTGTAGACGAAAAACTCATTGCGTATGCCGAAGAGCATGGTGCTATGGTTGCAACCTTGGACGTAGATCTTCGCAAAAAACTTCTCAATAAGGGTATTCCTGTAGTCTCCCTTAAGAATGAGAGAGCTATCATGCTCTTACCGAAACAGAGGCGACCATAACGTTCATAACTTCCCCTCCGACGGGCTAGATGTAGGGTCTAAATGTTTCAACTAACTGAACTGGAGTCTGTAGTAAGGATAGCGCCTAGCAATTTTTCAAAACCACTCAAAAAGGTTGCTCTCGAGACCTTGAAGGTCAAATATGAAAGTACGATCAGCCCAGAAATCGGATACGTTGTGTTAATTACGGATATTAAGGTAGACAAGGTAGGAAAAGTTATCCCTGGAGATGGTGCCACTTATCATCGGGCCCGTTTTAACGTTCTTACATTTTTCCCTAAAATCCAAGAGGTGGTAGAAGGGGAAGTGGTGGAGATAACCGACTTTGGGGCCTTTATTAGAACTGGGCCTGCAGATGCCTTGCTGCATGTTTCCCAAATTACTGATGATTACCTCACAAGCGATGTGCGACAGGGAATTATTCAAGCTAGCTCTACATCTCGGGTATTAAAGATAGGCTCTAAAATCAGAGTAAGGATAACTGCTGTTAGTCTAGGAAGAGGCGCCGCTTTAGGGAAGATAGGTGTAACATGTAGGCAACCGTTTCTTGGAGCGTTTGAATGGATTGAAGAGGACGTCAAATCTGCTCATACCTCTAAGGCTAGTAAGAAGGGGAAGAGCAGTGCCTAAAGAACTCGCATGCAGAAAATGTAGGGCCCTAACTCAAGGGAAGATCTGCCCTATCTGTAAATCAAAGGACCTTAGTCAAACTTGGAGTGGTTATGTAATAGTCATTGATCCGGACAAATCGGAAATCGCCGAGTCTCTAAGTATCAAGAAACCAGGCCACTACGCAATAAAAGTGAGCTAGAAATAATTTCATACGAGCTTAGCCAAAAGCTCAGGAAAGATTTGAAGTACCCACTCGGTGTGTTAATTTCGGACGATCAAATTACTGAACCGAAGCTGCGTAATCTCTTGAAAGAGAAGATAAAGATTACAACCGTTGGTGATGTTACAACAGATCGCGTATTTAGGGCTGGGATAACCCCGGATGTACAGATAGTTGATGGAAAGAGTATGCGAAAAGTCCGTCCTTTTCCAGGAGGTTCTTATGAAGCGGAGAAGAAGGTTGTTAATGATCCGGGGATGATCTCAGAACAAGCAATGGGCGTGATGGTTGAATGTTATCGTGGAGATAAATCTACAAGAATAATTGTAGATGGAGAGGAAGACCTACTTGCCCTTCCAGCAATAAGTCTATCTCCTGCTGGAGCGATTGTGCTATACGGCCAGCCTAACGAAGGTATAGTCATGGTTGAAGTTAATAGTAAAGTGAAGCGGAAGGTGCAAACTATATTGAAAGAGATGAAGCGTGGCGTAAATTAGATACACTAATATGATAAGAGTCGAAGGCGGAAATCAAAAGTGTCAGTTGTAAAATCTAATCAGTATAACTCATTAATGGCCAGAAGCGAGGTAAATTGCTTTTTTCAGGGAATGTCGGGGCGACTCGATAGAACCAGTGCGGTTGCCGCCGTTTCTAAGGAACTAAAATTCGACGTTGAAAAGATTGTTCTAGTTCGCATGATTGGTAAAACGGGAACTGCAGACTTACTTGGCTTATTCTATCTCTACGATGATATTAAAGCGGCCCATAAACAACTCCCGTCTCATTTATTTTCCCGGTTGAAGCCAAAAGATGCTAAATCTAAAGAAGCCGAAACAGCAGCTGAGAATACAAAGAGTCTATAACTGTAGAGCGCAGAGGGATTAAGTGTTGGCTACTAAGATTTGGAACTACTATGAGATTAAGGGTGACTCATTAGTACATCTTAAGAAAGATTGTCCTCGTTGTGGGAAGGGTTTTTTCTTAGCGGAACACAAAGACAGGTTCACCTGCGGTAAATGTGGATACACCGCTTTCAAAAAAGACTAGAACCCAGTAGCGACATTAGCTGATCTATCTAATTAACTGAAGCTCCTTTCGAACTAGAGATGCTATCCTTGGCGCGATAAATGGTCGGAACGGCTTTAGATATTTAGTATTCGCTGCGGCTGCTACTACATTTAACGATCCACTTTCTAAGTAACCATCTAAAAAACTCCTGATTATTTTCTTGACACCAGATGCATTCATAGTTAATCTGGAGGAATAATAGGAAAACTCTGCTATATCCCAAATTAAATCTCCTCCAATCATGGTCTGCTC
>JAPUIC010000026.1 GCA_027297425.1 Nitrososphaerota archaeon
GGCCCCACTGGGTGATAGCTTGGATGCCCTTTATGTTGGCATTAGAGAGTTTCCTATTGCCAGAGTTATGCTCATTGGGAATGTTGTCGATAAAACGGCTGTAGAGGATATACGAAAGAATTTAGACAAATTCAAGATACCGGTCGACGTTCTTCCGATAACTGGAGGGCTAATGGAGGGGATGTTCAGGGCATTTGCTTCGGTAAAGAAAATGTATCGAGAGGAGGAGCTTTTGGTAAATGTGTCGACCGGAGATCGGATGAGTACGTGTGCCGCTCTCAGTGCATCATATGTAAATGGACTGATGGCATTCGGGATAGTCGATGATAAGCCTATGATGCTACCTATCTTGAAATTTTCATACTACAAGCTGATCTCGGATAGAAAGATGGACATTCTTAGGATCCTAACAAAGCTAGGACAAGTTTCATCTTTGGATGAGTTGAGCAAAGCAACTAAGATGAGCCTACCACTGGTATCTTATCATATCCACGGGAACCCAAAGTCTGACGGTTTGGACCAGCTCGGTCTTGTTCATACTACAGACGGTAGCCATGGCCGGACCGGTATACAGCCTACAGAGTTAGGAAAGTTGCTTATAGAAGGATATGTTACCTGAAGCCAAGGTTAAATAGCATACCCAGACCGCATGGATAAGGAAGAAGTTATGGCCGTTATAGAGGTAACATCGTCAACTTGGGATGAAACTGTAATGAAGGCGTCAGAACCGGTTTTCATTGATTTCTGGGCCGAGTGGTGTGGCCCTTGTAAAACTGTCAGTCCTCTGGTTGAAGAACTTTCTGAGAAATATTCTCAAGTGAAATTCGCAAAATTAGACGTTGATAAGAATCCAGAGATCGCTGAGCGTTATGGGATACGAGGTATTCCAACTCTCATGATCTTCAAGGGCGGAAAAATTGCCAACCAAACGGTCGGAGCTGCACCAAAAGATAGCCTCATACAACAAATAGAAGGCGTGCTTCAGGGATAGTAGACGCTTAGGGTATACTCTGTATTTTTTAGGCTTAATTCTGCAGGATAAATTAATCGGATCTGATAAAACTATAATTTTTGAGGCGTGTTTTGATGCGGATCAATGTCGAAGTCTCAAGACCTGAAACGAAGGTCACTCCTCTGCTTGCCATAGGGATATTTGAGAATCAAGCGGATGAATCTCATAACCAATACGGCCTCAATGAGGGTCTGGGCGATCTTCTGAATGAAATTCTTAAAGAGGATTTTCAAGGCAAGGTAGAGAATACCTATCTTCTGAGGACAAAAAACAGTCTATCACCGACTCGTATCCTATTGGTTGGCCTTGGTACTCTGGACGATTTTACTTTATTAGAAGTGAGAAGGGCGTCTGGTAGGGCCGCTCTGATTGCTAAAGATTTGGGTCTCAAATCCTTATGCATAGATCTTTTCGCTGGGAATGGACTCATCCCATTTGATGTCGCGAGATCAATCGTTGAAGGGCTCGAGCTTGCTCTCTACTCTTATGATCGCCATAAGACAGAGGCGCCTCCCCAGGTTGTAGTAGAGGATGCTACTATAATATTGCAGTTAGACAATGATTTGAAGGTGGCTGAGGATGGTGCTCGCGTAGGTGACATCTCTGCAAGAGCTACAATTCTGGCTCGAGATCTAGCGAATAGCCCTGGTAACTACTGTACTCCGACTAAGTTATCAGCGGTGGCAAAAGAAATGGCCGATCGTCATTCCATCAGGGCTTCCATTATTGATAAGGAAGAAATGACCCAGATGGGGATGGGCGGCATCTTGGCTGTATCCCAAGGAAGTGCAGAGCCGCCAAAATTCATCATCCTCGAATATACCGGCGGTGCCTCTAATACTGGGGCATTATTCTTAGTGGGTAAAGCAGTTACGTTTGATACTGGCGGCATTTCGATAAAACCATCTGATAGAATGGAGGAAATGAAGTACGACATGTCTGGCGGTGCAGCGGTCATCGGAGCTATGCAGGCAGTCGCTGAACTTCGCTTACCCATCAATGTGACTGGTCTAATTCCTGCTACTGAAAATATGCCTAGTGCTTCGGCCTATAAACCTGGGGACGTGATAACGATCTTTGGCGGCAAAACGGTAGAGATCATTAATACCGATGCAGAGGGAAGGCTAATCCTGGCAGATGCTTTGGCATATGCAAGGTCAAAGAAGCCCGAGGCCATAATAGATCTGGCTACGCTTACTGGGGCTTGTGTAATAGCTTTAGGTACACATGCGACGGGAATGTTGACTAATAACTTTGAGTTGGGCGCGAAAGTTCGCGAGGCAGGTGAATCTGCTGGAGAAAGAGTTTGGGAACTTCCTCTTTGGAATGAGTATTCCGAACAGATCAAAAGTCAGGTTGCGGACATGAAAAACACTGGAGGTAGAGCAGGTGGTACGATAACCGCGGCGGCCTTGCTTTCTAACTTTGTGGAGGATAGCCATTGGGCTCATCTAGACATTGCGGGTACAGCTTGGACTCAGGAAAGTAGTGCTGAACGTAGCTTTATTCGTAAGGGTGCCACTGGTGTTGGTGTCCGTCTTCTGATAGAGTTACTTCGAAAATGGAATTCGTAACTACTTTAGTTCATGACCAGTAAAATTGAGGGGCCGCCGGTGGGATTTTCGTAAGCTATCTCGAACCCACGACCTAAGGCTCCACAAGCCCCCATGCTAACCAGTCTACACTACGACGGCCACACGTGAAGCGCAAAGAAACGAAGATTTAAGTGTGACATATCTTAGAAAGCTAGAATCTCGTCCTAAGAATTCATTCTGGGCCGGTAGTTCAGCGGTATGATGTCTGTACATATACACGTCCGCCTCGCGCAAGACCTTGGGGGAGACGCGGAAGGTCGGGGGTTCAATTCCCCCCCGGTCCACCTAATTATCAGCTACCGATGGTGAAGCACTAATCTTTCTCTTCTATTGCAGACGTACCTTGAAGTAGAGGTGAAACATAAAGAGAATTAAGGTGATACCAGTCAAGCTCCTTTGCGAACGCGGCTACCTTGCCAACAACAATCACGCTCGGCGACTTAATTTTCTTATAGATCTCTCCTTCCAGTGCTTCACCTAACGTACACAAGATAGTCTTCTGTTTTTTTGTGGTGCCTCTCTCGATCGCTACTACACTAGTGCTTCTGTCTGCTCCAGCAGAAATCAACTCCCGAGCGATCTTTGGAAATGCTTCTACCCCCATAAGGATAACCAGTGTCTCAACATTGGCGAACTGGGACCATTTGATCTTCGATCGCTTAGAAGTCGCCTCATGTCCTGTTACGATTGTTACCGACGATGCGTATTTTCTATCAGTCAGTGGGACACCTGCGTAGGCAGGTGCAGCAAATGCAGAAGTTATTCCAGGAACTATCTCAAAATCTATGTTGATATCCCTTAACGCACGTAGCTCGTCAATGCTACGGGCAAAAAAGAGGGGATCTCCTCCCTTTAGGCGTACTACCTGCTTGCCGGCCTCAGCCTCGCTTATCATTAGCTCGTTGATTTCCTGTTGGGTTTCTTGTTTGCAAACTTTGTTTACGGTAGAAGGGATTAAGTCTAGGATTGCCTTACTAACCAGACGATCAAATATCACGACATCTGCATTCATGATGAGCTCATAAGCCCTTAATGTCAATAGTTTGGGATCTCCTGGACCTGCTCCGACGATGAATACCCTCCCTTTGGCCAACCTATTTTCCAACTCTGAAGAGATTATTTCAGATTGCTTTGAATTATCTTCCCAGCTTGTTCCTTAGCTTGTTCTAATTGCTGATTTTCGAGTAGACTCTTTACATATTTGTCGCTAGCTATCTGGTATACGACCTTCTTTCTTAGCGCTGGACTCCCTATTAGATTCTTCATTTTCTTTCGTGCAAATGCTTGAAGCTTCACCTGAAGAACATCTTCTATCTTAATGACCTTCTCTATTCGTCTCCTCAACAAGCTCGCCATTGCAGGACTAAGGCCACCGGTTGATATTCCAATTCTGATATCACCGACTTTAACTATTGCAGACATGTTGAAATCGTTAAGGTGAGGTGTATCGACTACACATACGAGAGCTCCCACAGATCTGGCACTATCATGCAATGTGATGTCTAGTTTAGGCTTTGATGTACAGATTATTACTGCATAAGGCCTCTTATTCCTAAATATTTTGTTATCGAGTATAGATTGATGAATACTTAACTTTCCAAGTTCATTGAGCTTCCTGATCCCACTAGTAAATGAGTGGCTTAATACCGAAACTTTAGCTCCAGCGTCCAGTAGCTTTTCAGCCTTCATCTCGCACTCCTTATTCCCACCCAATACCCAGACATCCTTACCTTGCAGATTGAGATCCACTATCACTATAGTCTACCATCCTTAGAGTTCAGACCCCCTACTTGCATATCTTCCAGATAGGTTTCCAGTGCCTTAAGCATTGGACCCATTTTGTAGATGTCAGGCATGATCTCAACATTTACACCATATTCTTCTAGAGTTTTTCTGGTAGGTGGACCGACCGCAACTACCAACACTTTTCTGAGACTTTCGTCGAGTGATGCCTTCAAGTGATTCATCACTGCGACGGAGAACAAGTTTCTAACTGATGGTGGACTGGTAAAGGTGATCACATCAATTTCTCCCTTAGACATATTCTGGATAAGTTTTGTGATCTTTTTAACATCAGGGGCCAGGAAATCGAATCCCATACCACTTAATATTTCAGCCCCGCTCGCCTTAAGATCAAGGGAATAACTATAGATTGAAGACTCGAAAACTCTGCTGCCAACGGACTCTAACTGATCTTTAAGAATTGGGGAATAGGAACCGTGCCATAGGATGGCAATCTTCTTTCCTTTCATGTCATTAGCAGTAAGGAGTTTGGCGATCCCTTCGGCTGTATTTTCTTGTGGAACCAAATCCGTTCTTACCAGATGATCTGCCAGAGCTCTTTTCGGCTTAGGACTCCTGGAAACAATTATCTTGCCGTGTAAGGACTCACAAAATTCCTCATAGAGGCCCAATTCTTTAGCCGCACTCATAATACGATACACTCCGGGGCCTGTCATAAAGACTACATAGTCTGTATCTTTCTTGATTACTTCTCTGACGAACGATAATTCCTCTCCGGATCCCGGTTGATTAGCCTCGATCCCAACAGTAGGTGCAAGGTAAGTTTTCCCACCTAACTGTTTGATCATATAGGCAAGTTCTTTGGCCCTTCTACTGCCCGTTACTGCAACAGTTAGACCTTTGAGAGACATTATCATACGACCTAAAGGGCTAAATCGTCCTAATTGGCACTGACGATAGAGCCACACTATAAAATA
>JAPUIC010000027.1 GCA_027297425.1 Nitrososphaerota archaeon
ACGATGGAGCTACTATCCTGAAGGAGATAGATGTTCAGCACCCAGCTGCGAAGATGATGGTAGAGATAAGCAAGACTACCGATAATGAAGTAGGGGATGGTACTACATCTGCAGTTGTATTAGCTGGTGCATTATTGGAAAAGGCTGAAGATTTAATCTCAAAGAATGTACATCCTACTGTGATAGTTAGTGGATATAGAAAGGCTCTTCGTAAAGCAATAGAAGTATTAGAAAAGGTAGCAATCAAGGTTAGTCCTACCGATAAAAAAGCATTAATGCAGGTCTGCAGGACAAGTATGCTATCCAAACTTGTATCAAGGGAGGCTGAACCACTCGCAAATCTAGTCGTGGATGCACTTATCGAAATCGCAGAGAAGACTCCTGACGGCTATAAGGTCGATATTGATAATCTCAAAGTAGACAAAAAGGCCGGAGGATCCTTGAGTGATACCACGTTAATTAAAGGAATTATTCTGGACAAAGAGGTCGTCCATTCAGGTATGCCGAAGAGAATTACGAAAGCAAAGATTGCCCTGTTAAACTCACCCCTTGAGATTGAAAAAACTGAATTCGATGCCAAGATTAACATAACTGATCCTGAGCAGATGAAGATGTTCTTAGACGAAGAAAATAATATGCTCAAAGGCATGGTCGATAAGCTGGTTGATAGCGGTGCTAATGTTGTAGTATGTCAGAAAGGAATTGATGATATGGCTCAACACTATCTGGCAAAGGCCAACATTCTGACAGTTAGACGCGTTAAACAAAGTGACATCGACAAACTAGCTAAAGCGACCGGTGGAATAGTTGTATCTACTATAGACGATCTATCGGTAAAAGACCTAGGATTCGCGCAATTAGTGGAGGAGAGAAAGATCGAAGATGACAAGTGGGTCTTCGTTGAGGGGTGTAAGAATCCTGATGCCGTAACGATATTCATTAGAGGAGGATCCTCAAAAATAGTTGATGAAGCGGATCGTTCACTTCATGATGCAATAATGGTGTGCAAGGATGTTATTGAGAATCCTTCTATCGTAGCTGGAGGCGGGTCTATTGAAATGCAGGTTGCTCAAGAAGTTAGAAACTGGTCGAATACCCTCTCTGGAAGGGAACAGTTAGCTGTGCAGAAGTATGCAGATGCTATGGAGTCAATACCTCTCACCTTGGCCACGAACGCTGGGATGGATCCAATTGATACACTAGTAGAGTTAAAGGCCGCTCATAAGAAAGGTAAATTGTGGGCAGGAATTGCAATGCCTGAGGGGAAGGTAATGGATCTTAAGGCTAAGGAAATCTTTGAACCTTTGGCAGTAAAGCTCCAAATCCTAAAGTCCTGCACAGAATCAGTTTCTATGATCCTTAGGATTGATGACGTCATCGCTGCAACTAAGATGGCGGCTCCACCTATGCCTCCTGGCGGAGATATGGGCGGAATGGGCGGAATGGGCGGAATGGGCGGAATGGGCGGAATGGGCGGAATGGGCGATATGTGAGCCCTTGGTCTTAGTAAGCTCTCTTAACTAGTCTACCTCTCTCAATCGCCATATCTGATGCGGCAACTTCGTAGCGTATGCTATCTAACACAAAGCTTCTGATGCCTAGTGGTGGGTTGGACCTAGATATCTTCCCGCCATAAAACATTCACGAATTTGGCAACGTAATTGTTAGAGCCCGCTAACACATTTACTGGGGTTCAATCGTTGCTGGAGGCTTATTCGATACTCCATAAGTAACCCAAGTCACATCGGGAACCTCATTAGTGATCCTGCTACTGATCCGTTCCAAGAGGTCATAAGGAAGCTTAGACCAATTTGCAGTCATTGCGTCATCAGACTCTATGACTCGTATAGTTACGATATGGCCATATATTCCTTCATCACCCTGGACACCAGTAGCTCGATCATCACCGACTATCGCAAAGGCTTGCCAGACATGATCATATAGATCTGCTTTTTTAAGTTCCTGATCCACGATCTCACTGGCCTTCCGACATATCGATACTTTCTCATTTGTTACTTCCCCTATTACTCTGACAGCGAGTCCAGGACCGGGAAATGGGTGTCTCTTTGTGATTTCATCAGGGATGCCTAGAATCGAAGCGATCTCTCTAACCTCATCTTTGTAGAGGTCTCTTAATGGCTCTAAGAGTTTGAATCCTATTTCAGATGGCAATCCTCCTACATTATGGTGACTTTTTATCTTAGAAGAGGTGCCTGATGTACCTGCACTTTCGACGACATCCGGATATAATGTACCTTGGGCTAGCCATGAAAATGGACCCATCTCGCCACTCTTTTCAGTGAAGACCTTTATGAATTCCTCACCAATAATCTTTCGTTTATGTTCCGGGTCTATGATACCTTTCAATTTGTCTAAGAACCTAACTCTTGCATCCACAATAATGACTTTCATATCGAATGAATCTTTCAGGATCTTGACTACCCATTCATTCTCTCCCTCTCTCAATAAGCCATGATCTACAAAGATACAAGTTAACCTATCTCCTATAGCTTTATGAATTAACAGTGCTGTCGTAGATGAATCAACTCCACCGCTTAGAGCGCAAAAGACTTGCTCTTCTCCTCCGATTCGTTTCTTGATTGTTTCTATACTGGTCTCGATGAAGGGCCCCATCTGCCACGCACCCTTACACTTACATATCTCGAAAGCAAAATTCTCCAAGATTTTCGTACCACCTTCGGTATGAGTTACTTCGGGATGGAATTGAACACCATATAATCGCTTTTCCTTATTTCTTATTGCGGCATAGGCGGAGCTATCGGATGATGCTATAGTTTCAAATTCGGAGGGTAGTCTTTCGATCTTATCTCCATGACTCATCCATGAAGTTATTTTATCAGGAATTTTTACGAATAGATCTTTGTGGTCAGTAATATGAAGCGTAGCCTTTCCATATTCTCTAGTCCCGGTTCTAGATACCTGTCCCCCGAACTCCTTAGCTAGGAGTTGGAGACCATAACATATCCCTAAGATTGGAACTCCTATTTCTAATATAGCATGATCAAATGAGGGTGCATCAGACGAAAATACACTTGAAGGCCCTCCAGAGAAGATAATGCCTTTAACATTTTTCTTAAGGAGGTCCTCTGAAGTTATAGTGTTTGGAACTAACTCTGAAAAAACTCCTAGAGCTCTGAACCTTCTACAGATTAAATGACCATATTGGGCACCGAAGTCGAGAACAACAATTTCCTCTGGTTTAGAACCATTCGCTCTATCTCCAGTGGTACTGTTCATTATTTTGACTTCTCTAGCATCCTACTAAAAGCCCAGTTTATCGTGTTAAAAATCTCTCCCAATCTTTTCTGATCCCGATAATTATTAATCGTAATATTCTTCAGCACACCATCTTTCTCCTCTACAAGATAATCGATAATCTCCTTAGCATTCAATTTACCTTGGGATACTTGACCACGATCCTTTTCCCTCATGCCCTCTAGGATGCGATTAACGAAAAACGACCTAAATGGTGGTGTTGTAGAGAGCAACTTCAGATCTGCAGCTATGCTAATTACAACCTTATCGGAATCGACCTTTGCTGTACCAAGAACCTTTCCATCTTTGGCCCTTCGTATCTCGACACTTTCCTGTCCTTCTACCTTATTTCCCTGTACCTCTTTCTTCTCTTCGGCATCAGGTAGTTCGGAAGCAGTCTTAAAACTGGTACTGCGAAGGACGCTATCCATTACGAGGACTACCTCCTTCATTCTCGATATCTCTTCCTCCAGGTCAGAAATTTTTCCCTCAAACCAACTTTTGAGGTCGGCTGCCCGTTTTATCTCATCGTCAGCATAAGGCATCTATAATTTGAGGGAAAATTAGACTATTAAATATTACCTGAATTATTTCACGATACCTACTAACAAACTCAAGCGTTTTCTTCCTTCATTAACTCAGTTAGCAACCGTTTCTCCTTAGAGGACAACTTAGTTGGAACAACTAGATCAACTTTGACATAGAGATCACCCTTTCCGTAACCTTGAAGCTTCGGCATACCTTTTCCTTTGATTCTAAAGACAGTTCCAGCTTGAGTACCAGATGGAACCTTAAGCTTAACATGCCCATCTAGGCTGGGAACTTCCAGGTTTGCGCCTAGCGCGGCCTGAGTGAAAGTAATTTTTCGCTCATGAACTAGATGGCTGTCCTGTCTCTGAAATGAAGGATGCGGTTTAACATGAACAAAGACATAAAGATCACCGGGTTCACCACCACCAACAGGTGCATCTCCCTCCCGTCGTATTCTTAGCCGTGCACCATCCTCAATCCCTTGAGGAATCTTTACCTCGATTTTTCTTCTAACCTGAACCACGCCGTTTCCTCTGCATGATGTACACGGTTTGTCTATGATCGTACCCTGACCACCACAACTTCTACAGGCCTCTAGCCTTACCACCTGGGCAAACCCTGAGGACATCACCCTACGCACCTGCCCTGCTCCACCGCAGGTTGAACATTTTCTAGGACTAGACCCAGGTTCAGCTCCTAAACCAGTGCACCTATCGCATCTACCAGATCTAGGAATCTCTATTTCCCTCGTAAGTCCCTTAGCTGCTTCTATAAGCTCTATTTCGGTTTCATAAACTAGATCCTGACCTCTAGTAAGGCGTTGCTCACTTCCTCCTCCCCCGAAAAAAATATCGAAGATACTTCCAAACCCTCCGAAACCCCCACCTATATCTCTAAAAATTTCGTCAAAATTGGTGCTTCGGAATATGTCATCGTTAGTGTATCTGCCCCTAATCCCTGCGTGCCCGAATTGATCATACTGACTCCTCTTTTGGTCATCAGAGAGTACAGCGTAAGCCTCAGAAATCTCTTTAAATTTCTCTTCAGATCCTGCACTCTTATTTCTGTCAGGGTGATATTTGAGGGCTAACTTCCTGTAAGCATTCTTAATTTCCTCTTTCCTTGCATTTTTAGAAACATCGAGTGTCTCGTAGTAGTCCTTCTTTTCCAATGTAGATCGTTTTGTTAAGTTACTATGAATAAGGAGTTAGTCCTTCTGCTCCTTCTTCTCCTCCTCCTTTCCACTTTCCGCTGTCCCCTTCCCTTCTTCTTCCACTACTTCATAATCCGCATCGACTACGTTTTCCTTAGGACCATCCTTGTCGCTACCATCTTGAGAACTCTGAGGCTGTTCACCCTTCTGTTCCTGAGCGGCTTGTGCATATACAGAAGTACTAATTTCGCGAAGTAGATTGCTTAGAGCATCTGAACTAACCTTGATCTTTTCAATCTCTTTAGATTCTATGGTCTGCTTTAGTTCTGTAACGGAACCATCGATCTTAGATATCTGATCGGCTGACAGTTTATCCTTTAAGTCAGTCTTCGTGCGCTCGGCACTGTAAACAAGCGAGTCGGCAGTATTTCTGATCTCCACCTCATCCCTCTTCTTCTTATCCTCTTCAGCGTATTTCCCTGCTTCACTTACCATCTTATTGATATCATCTTTTTCTAGTTTTGAGGATGCAGTTATGGTGATTTTTTGTTCTTTACTAGTAGCCATATCTTTTGCGGAGACCTCTAATATGCCGTCTGCGTTAATGTCAAAAGTTACTTCTATCTGCGGTATACCCCTTGGCGATGGTGGAATCCCCTCTAAGTTGAACATTCCAAGAGATACATTATCAGGGGCCATTGGCCTTTCACCCTGAAGAACATGGATTGTTACTGCACTTTGATTATCAGCAGCAGTACTGAAAGTTTGGCTCTTCTTGGTAGGAATAGTTGTGTTACGTTCGATCAACTTTGTCGCCACTCCACCCAATGTTTCAATACCAAGCGTTAATGGTGTTACATCAAGAAGAAGAACATCACTTACTTCACCCGATAAGACACCTCCTTGAATCGCTGCTCCCATTGCAACACATTCCATTGGGTCTATTCCTCCTTCAGGATCCTTTCCCATAACATCAGCTATAAACTTCTGGACTATCGGCATCCTTGTTGGACCTCCTACTAAGATAATCTTCTGAACTTCATTCGACTGAATCTTCGCGTCTTGTAACGCCTGAGTTACTGGTGCTCTACAACGGTCTATTATAGGAGAGACAAGATCTTCAAGTTTTGCTCTTGACAAGTTGATACTTAGATGCTTAGGCCCACTAGCATCTGCGGTGATATATGGTAAGTTAATGTCAGTAGTGGGTGTCGTTGACAATTCTATTTTGGCCTTTTCAACCGCGTCCCTTACTCTCATGAGAGCCATCGTATCTGTCTTGATATCCACTCCGCTCTCTTTCTTGAACTCTTGAGCGATAAAATCAATCAGAAGGTTATCCATATCTGTCCCCCCGAGTTTTGTATCTCCACTAGTTGATCGTACTTCAAAAACCCCACCACCAAAATCCATTATCGAGACATCAAGAGTTCCACCCCCGAAATCAAATACCATGATCTTCATGTCGGTACCTCCCTTATCTATACCATATGCGAGTGAGGCAGCGGTAGGTTCGTTAATGATCCTAACTACTTCTAATCCTGCGATAGTCCCTGCATCTTTGGTAGCTTGCCGTTGGTTGTCATCGAAATAAGCTGGAACCGTTATGACTGCCTTCTTTATACTCTGGCCTAAGAAAGCCTCGGAGTCTCTTTTTATCTTCTGGAGGATAAATGATGAGATCTGTTGTGGGGTGAACTCTTTACTACCAACATGAATTTTTTCACTAGAACCCATCTTTCTCTTGACGGCATAAATGGTACCTTCGGGATTGGTTACTGCTTGTCTTCGAGCAGGTTCTCCAACGAGTAGCTCTTCATCTTTGGTAAATGCCACATACGAGGGAAACGCTTTCCCTGCTATAGTCGTTCCTTCAGCGCTAGGGATGATTGTAGGCCTCCCACCCATTATAATAGCAGAAGCTGAGTTACTTGTACCCAGATCTATGCCTATAATTCTCTCTCTCTTTGAATCTTCATCTGAAGGTTTTGGATCGCTCAATCTACGTGAACCCCCGATTCATCGGTATCTACTATTCTAACCTTTCGGGTCACCTCAACCATACTAGTTCTTACCACTTTATCGTGCAACAAGTAACCCTTCCTAGCTTCTGAAATAATAATACCTTCATCAAGATCAGTCATTTCTCTAAATGACACCGCCTCATGGAGGGCGGGATCGAACTTCTTCCCTAAAGTTTCGATCTCTTTTACCCCCTCACTCTCGAGCAGTTCCTTAAGATCATCTCTGATCATTAGAATCCCATCAAGGACACCGGTAGTAGCCAACTCATCTTTTTGGGATTCTGTAGCCCTCTTAAGGTTGTCAAGGATATCTAAAAGTCTCAGAATAATTTTCTCACTACCTATTCGTAAGAGTTGTTCAACCTCGCGACTCGTTCTCTTCTGATAGTTATCAAAATCTGCCTGAAGATACTTCATCTTACTCATTGTAGTCTCTACTTTCACCTTCTCCTGCTCCAACTGCCCCTTGAGCTCTTCAACCTCTTCTCGAGATTGATCACTAGATTCCTTTAGTACATCAAGATTATCATTCTCTTTTTTATTCTTAGTCTTCGAACTCAACTATTTTCACCGCTTAGGAATCCTCATGTATGTATCGCAAGAGGAGTGGCATCCTGAAAAGCATGTATAAAAGAGATGATTAGGCAGAATGTCGGGATCTTTACTCACCTGCTATTTTGTTTGATACCAACCACTGAAATTGGGTTTGGATTTTGGGAATACAGTTTGTAACTCAAGAGAGATATTTTTTACTAGTTTCTTTAAGGCTGAAGCACTCATCCATTCAATATCCAGATATTCTAAGATCTCTTTGTCATTCATACCTATACGCCTAGCCTCTTCTGCGGCTAATTTGTATGCCTCAATCTCGGTAGGTCTGTCAACATAATCATAATCCTCATCAAATAGGTCTTTACCATCTCGTTGTTGTTTTACATGAACGAGCTCGTGGATGATATCGAGGTAGAGATAATGATCGGGTCCATCCTTCAAGTAAGGTTGACTGAGGAAGATCCGACCATCATCCTGACTAACTCCCATATAGCCCCTCCTTGAATGCAACTCAACAGTAAGACTATTTACTATTTCAGAGGTTTTCTTACCAAAAATTTTACGAACGATCGACAATTTATCTACCCCTTCGAATACTTTCTTGAGTGGAACTACGACAACCTTCTCTTGTCGATGTACCCCAAACTCCTTTGGGACCCGAAGTGTAGACATCTTATCTCGCTCCCATCAAAACAGCAAAAGAGTCAATATATCTGTTATTCTATGGCATTAACATAATACATCCAGTTTATTCATGAAAACTTACGGATACTTATTCGCAGAAAATTGAAGATAGAATGGTCCGATCGTTCTCAGCATCCACTTAGGATGTGATAGTCAATCCACGAGCCTTCTCAGCAATGGCTTCTGCCATCTGAGACGTCCCAGCTGATCCTCC
>JAPUIC010000028.1 GCA_027297425.1 Nitrososphaerota archaeon
GATTCGCCGTGTTGAGGTCGGACCATCTAGAGAAGACCTGTTGCACACCAGAAGGAACTCCAGGCACTATCGCAGTTTGCTGAACCTGAGGAACAACAGTGACTATTTTGGAAGTACCAGGTTGCACTGACAACTTGACTTCCCCGGCAGGATCTGTTGTAAAGACCTGGGTGTCTATTGTTACGATGCCTTGTTGATTACTGAATGGTGTTCTAATGATTAGGGTGCCGGGTATGGTGGCATGAGCTGCTTGAGTCGTAGGAAGAAACGATGCAGGAACTAGAAGCAATAAAGAGACAATAAGAATAACATAAATTACGGGAGAAAAAGAGGTACCTCGCATGTTCTCAAGAGTTCTTCTTGATATTATTAAATCGTATGGTGTTCTGGAAGAGATCTGGCGTACATCTCGATCAATCACATCATTGAATTAAAGATTACAGTTGGAAACGGAGTAAGTCAAAATAACTTGCCTGTAATGCCTATGAAATAACACCTACTCCTAAATCTACTCAGTTACCGGCTTCTTTTTTACTACATTGTCTGTATATCGTAGTCACCCACAAGTAGTAGCAGATTTCTTGTCGATTATCATAGCGGATGGTCAGCGTGATGATGGAGCCCGCATAACTCAAGTTCTTAGAAGGACTAATCTAACTTACAGACGAATGACTGATATCGTAGATAAGTTGCTAATGTCTGGCCTCATCCACGAGTCCCATACAAGGAATGGACGTAAGTATAGTATAACTGACAGAGGCATGGAATATATCATGGAATATAATAAGTTCAAGGATTATGCCAGTGCATTTGGACTAAAGATCTGAATACTTAGAAATACTGTCCTATCGTTACGTATAATAATCATTCTCGGTACCTTATCGGCATGGATGTAGGCAAGAGTGATCTCACCGACCGATTATTTTGGCTTGCAACTGAAGACGAAATCAAATCTGCTCAGACCACCGATGTCTATTTCAAATATACTGTTGAGGTGCTTGAGAAGGAGGGCATTACACCAGAAGTAATCATGCAAGTATACGCCCGAAATCTCCCTTATGAGGATAATTGGGGTGTAGTTGCCGGAATTTATGAAGTCGCGAAACTCCTGGAAGGCCTGCCCATTGATGTAAAAGCTATGGAAGAGGGCGAGATATTTCAGTGCGCACCTGATTCAGTAATATATGAACCCGTACTGGAGATAAGAGGTACCTATACGTCATTTGCAGCGTATGAAAATCCGATTCTGGGGCTGCTTGCTACATCCTCATCGGTTTCAACTAAGAGCGCCAGGATTAAGTCACTGATCGGTGATAAGGTTGCGTTCAGTTTTGGGAGCAGACGGGCGCATCCGGCACTAGCGCCTACAATTGAGAGGGCAGCATACATTGGCGGGATCGATAGGGTCTCAAATATTCTTGCGGCGAGGCTGTTAGGAAAGAAACCCATAGGGACCATGCCGCATGCATTAATTCAAGTAATTGGCGATTCTAAGAAAGCATGGAAGGCGTTCGACGAGGGCTTGGAAAAAGAGGTTCCAAGAATAGCCCTGATAGACACATTTTCCGATGAAAAACAGGAAGCAATCAGTGCACTGGCTCTTCTAGGTAAGAGTCTCGACGGTGTGAGGCTGGATACTCCGAAGTCTAGAAGGGGCGATTTGAGGCGGATTATAGAGGAAGTGAGATGGGAGATGTCTATTAGGGGTGGCGAGAAGGTCAAGATCTTCGTTTCTGGAGGTTTGGACGAGGAGGAGATTCAGAATGTGGTGGACGTGGCTGATGGGTTCGGGGTCGGTAGTTGTATTAGCTCACCACCGGTAATAGACTTTAGCGCAAAAATTGTTGAAGTTCCGGGGAGTGCGAATCCATATAGAGCGAAGAGGGGAGATATATCAGGGAGCAAACAGGTCTACCGAAAAAAGGGGACATTTCAGGATATAGTTAGACTCTCTAAAAACCGGCCACCAAAGGGATGCCAGCCTCTCCTAACAGAACTTATCAAGAAAGGAAAAATAATTAGAAAATTTGAAACTGTTGATCAAATCAGGCAAAGGGTTCTAGCCAACATCAGATCCCTTGCGTCCGATGAACCCCGTATATCTTGGGATGTATCTTAGGCTCTGCTGAAGAGTAACAATATCCTACTAGTAATATCATCGCTTTCAGATTTCATTTGGAATTCTTGCCAAATAAAATAAACGTTATTGTTAGATAAATTATGGGTTCTCGTTATATTACTTTTCGGGAAATTTCGGACGAATGGGACCTAGATTCACCGAAGAAGCAGTACTCTCCACGTCAGATCCACTGGAGATAATCTTCCCCAATATCAGGACGAGGATAGCATCTAGAATTTTCATCGATTGGCTAAGAGAGAAGGGAGGATCGGCCAGCAAGAAGGCAGTCAGCGAGTTCGCGGATGAACTTCAAGAAAAAAGATATTCTTGGAAGGGAGTCCCATACAAATATAGTAGAAGAAACTTCTACATGACGATCTTAAAAAGACTGGTACAGATGGGCTTCCTTAGACGCAACGTGCCCGTGTGGGATAAGAAAGGAAAGAGCACAGTCTATGCTTATGCAAGAAACATATTCGATATACCACAAAAACCACCTTCCGTCGGCTTTTGGCGTTTATCATACTATATAGCGAAAAAGTGGAACCAGCAGTTTATCTCAGAGAAGACACCCATCAAGGCAGAAATACGTAGGTAGTTCTAAGAGCCGCTAGTTTAATACGGCTCGTTGATTTACCCTACACTGGGAATCGGTTCGTAAGTTTTGGATCGCGCCATAATGCTCTTGTCAGGAGGATTGGACTCTGCAGTATGCCTTTTTTGGGCCAAAGAAAAAGGATATGATGTTTATGCCATAACCTTCCGATATAGCCGGAACCAAACCATGGAAATTAGATCGGCGGAAACAATAGCAAAAAGTGTTGGGTTGAGCGAACACAGGATAGTAGACGTTCCATTCTTGAAAGAGATCGAAGAGATCCAGGGCCCTAGGCTTAAGCAAAGCTGGCCGATTGCATACATCCCGATGAGAAATACTATTTTTTATGCGATAGCTGCCTCGTGGGCTGAAACTTTGGGGGCAAAATATCTGATAGGAGGGCACAACGTGACGGATGCGGAAGTTTATCCGGACGCAACAAAAGGTTTCTTTATAGCAATGAATATTGTAGTCGGCTTCAGTGGACAGAGAAAGGAGGTAATTCCGATTAGAATCGTGCTACCACTTTCCAACCTAGACAAAGCAAGTACAGTGACGTTAGGTTCAAAATTGGGCGTTCCTTTTGAAACCACATGGAGTTGCTATGAGAATAGAGAAATGGCCTGTGGTAAATGTCAAGCCTGCGTGCTTAGGTTGCAGTCGTTCAAGAAGGCATCGTTGA
>JAPUIC010000029.1 GCA_027297425.1 Nitrososphaerota archaeon
GGACTATGGCCCTTATTCTTGGCCACAGTAGTATCACGCGCAATCGAGACAACCAGAAGATCGCCTAACTCCCGTGATGACTTGAGTGTATGTATATGCCCCGGATGAATTATGTCAAATGTACCGCCTGTAAATACCACCCGAATCTGCTGTCGTCCTTTCTCGGTTATTCTGACCAGGCCGGTCTCAGTAAGTTTAATCATCCCCTGTGTATGAAGAATTCCACATAATCTGCTAATATCGGGCCGACTGCTTTCCACAGTGTCAGCGAGCGATTGGAGGTCAGATCTCTTGTCGAGAAGCTCTCGACTCACTAATAAGCAAAGAACTCGTCTCTGGAGTAGAGATATTTCCCTTCTCAATCTAATCTTCGACGCCTATTTCGAGTGTTTATAGTTTTGTAGGATGCACCGTTTCTCGAGTTAAAGGTGCGGGGGGTGGAACCTAAATCGATTCTTGTGTTGGTCGATCCTATTCTGAGCCCATCTTTGAAGAGAGAGGTTACGTCAACATAGGTGCACCAAGTAGACTATTTGCAGAGGCCTGTATTTCAGACAGATAATGCAAAACTATTTCAAGACTTCAGATTTGTATGCCCCTACCGCGGGGGTCGCCCAGCCTGGTCAAAGGCGCGGGGTTGAGGGCCCCGTCTCTCAGGAGTTCGTGGGTTCGAATCCCACCCCCCGCATTATCTAAGATGGTCTCACGTATCGAGAGGTTATCTTTTGAATAGGAATTTCTTCAAATCGAAACCACTGTATGTTCTTACATAATCCCATATCACTATGGCTAGAATGTTACTTACTCTTCAGGTAAAATATCTAATTTCTTGAAAATTTCGGCAATTACTTACGAACTTTATAAGGCACAAATTGTATAACATATGTTATGCCTCGTCGACGTGCTCTTAGGATCATATATCCTCTGTATGAAAAAGGATTGTATGGTCCGTGTAGTTGTGGAGGATCCATCTTCTATTACTCGGACCACGGTGTACGGTGCGATAAATGTAAACAAATCTATGGGGTTTGGAGTGATAGGAAGGGTGCAACTCATCCGAATGAGCCTACTGCTAGCTCCTTACCAGCCAAATCTATCCCATCTATACAAAAATCTCGGTAAGGATTTACTCTCCGCTTATCCTTAGAGCTTGACAAGCGACAACAAATCTGACGCTCTTACTTCCATTCCATAGCGAGATTGATTCTTTTTCATATGTCTGTATAATGAAATGAGCTTAGGCAGACCCAAGATGGGATTGAACTTTCCAGCAATTTTGCTGGTGACAAAATTGTAAATCGAATCATATATCTTGAATTCATCTAAGACCGCTGCTCGGTACTTAGGGAAATCTTCCAAATGCTTCACGAGAATTCTGGCACATTGTAGACTCGGTATGATCCCCTCACCGAGCATGGGATACACAGTACCTATGGCTTCGCCTACACCAATCACATTACCCTCTTTAAAGGGCTGACATCTACTCGGAGGAGTTATGCGTATGGGCCTTCCAACCGTCTTCTGAATTTTACCAGGATATTTTACCATAAAGTCATCACATGCCTTTACATGATTTTTTCTTGAATCGCCAGCACCCACGTGGCCATAGTGTTCCCCCAGCGGGAAGTACCAAAAATATCCTGATAGGTCGGCCAATGGTTTGATATAAAAATCGTCAAAAGGTACTTTATCATACTTGACTAAGTATTGGATGCAGGGAATGAAGAGCTGTTCATCCAAATGCGGGAGAAGACGTCTCGATGCTGTAGAATCAATCACCAGGTCATACTCTTCCTTCGGAAAGTCAAGGCCAATGTTTGTACCATAATTCACAGCGCACTTCCCCATCATATCCTTGACGAAATTTTTCTTATCGAATGTACATAACCCAATGAGGGGTATTTTCAGAATACCTGCAGGAGTGTCTAGGTACATGGTCTTTCCATCTTGAATTACATAATCATCAAAATCTAGGTTGCAATCTGCTGCAAATTCAGAAATTCCAAATTTGCTTGTCCCCCATGCACATACTGCATCAAAATCCTTTTCGGAGAGCCTTTCGAAGCAAACCACTTCATGATTTTCATGCAACTGTGAGGCAAGATAGGCTCCTGCGACACCCATTCCGACTATTGCAATTCTCAAATATACACCTAGAAACCGACCTGTTTTTTAATGGATTTATCCTTTTCTCCGACTGGGATTCTACCTTGGTGCATATTCGTTCTACACTTGGGTCAATGAAATTTGGCTCAAGTGTGTAAAACCACGGATTGATAGTCTTGGTTCGTTCATATGTCTAGTTTTTCGAATAAATGGACTGAGAAGCGATCTGAGAGTATTGGGGACCGAATACGTGAATCCATATCTCCTAATGACCCTTTAAGAAATAAGATAGAAACTGCAACAAAACAGATAAACTCGTATTTGGCAAAACTTGATTCCGATCTAGCCCGCGTTAGGGCGAAAGACTCTGCACTTTTCGAAAAGGTAGTATCATCCCTACGTAGCCACAAACCCGAGCGTGCAACGATGATTGCTAACGAACTCGTAGAGGTTAGAAAGATGAATAAGATCGTAACTAAATCTAGTTTAGCACTCAATCAAATAGCGCTCCGATTAACCACAATCAGAGATTTCGGTGATGTAGTAGAAAATTTGAACCCATCTATTGCTGTTATGAAAAGCCTGAAATCTGGGCTCAATGATGTTGTACCTAATACTCAAGAAGAACTAGGAGATCTGGACGCTCTCCTTAAAGAAATCCTCCATGACGTTGGTAGCTTAGGGGACATCGCTCCAAGTCCGATAGGCGCTAGCGAAGAGGCTAATAAAATCATGGAAGAAGCGACAGATACAGCCGACAGAAAACTCAGAGAACGATTCCCACCTCTTCCAGCCTCACTCTTGAAAAATACTGATATGGAACAGATAGATTACTAGTTCGACGAAATGATATAGTAATCCGGAATTAACATAATAAAAGGAGTTATCCTATGGCTTACTCAGCTGAGCAGCTTGAAGACCTGGCGAGCCGGTACTCAACTGAGGCTATCCGACTTGACTCCCAAGGTTCTCATAATGAGGCCATAAAACTCTACCAGCAAGCTATCGCCGCTTTATCTGGCCTGTCTGAATTCTCTGCTGATCAAATCTACCTGCTTCGTGCGAGAGCATATGAAGAGAGAGTCAGATCCTTAAGGCTGTTAGAAGGTACAGATCCCCAATTACAACCATCAAATGGACGGCCGCGGCTCCCGATAGAACGTCAGACAAAAGTTTTCAAAGGAGGAAAGGACTTCATTATGAAGAGTAAACCTAAGGTCAGTCTGAATGAGGTGATTGGTCTGGACGATGCAAGGCGAGCTCTAGATGAAGCTATAATCTTTCCCTCGAAGAGATCAGATCTGTTTCCATTGGGTTGGCCGAGAGGAATATTGTTGTACGGTCCCCCTGGTTGTGGCAAGACGCTGTTAGCTGCAGCAGTAGCCTCTGAGATTGATGCTGTGTTCATCTCAGTGGATGGCGCTTCTATAATGTCAAAGTGGCTTGGTGAAGCCGAAAAAAATGTTGCTGAAGTGTTTGATGCTGCGCGGCGGGATATGAATCGAACCAAGAAACCTGTGATAATATTTGTGGATGAGGTGGACTCGATAATGGGAACAAGGACCCAGGAAGTAGGTGGTGAAGTTAGGGTCCGAAACCAGTTCTTGAAGGAGATGGACGGGATTGATGACAAGGGAACCCATCTAAAGCTATACGTGATAGGTGCTACTAACAAGCCATGGTCTTTAGATTGGCCCCTTCTCAGACGATTTCAGAAGAGGGTGTACATTCCACTTCCAGATCTCAACTCACGAGCGGATATGCTCGCACATTACTGCTCAAAGATCGACCTGGATCCTATAGTTAAACTGAGCGTGCTAGCAAAGTTGCTCGAGGGTTACTCTGGAAGCGATACGAAAGATATCTGTCAGGCAGCTCAACTACATGTGGTTTCAGAACTGTTCGAGAATGGAAAGGATTCAGATGAAAACGCAAAACCTCGACAAATTAACGCAGGTGACTTCAAGAAGGTTCTAAAGAGTCGGAGGCCTAGTGTTTCTACGGATATGATCCACGCATACGAGGAATGGTCTGAGGGATTTAAGGCTCTATAATCTCTCATAAAACTATCAAAAGAAATATTTTAGATTAAAAGTGTCTGCTGCAGGAAGAAAGCCACCCATTTGATAATTTATTCTAACTTTTTCCTAATCACGTAAAAATGAAATTCCTCCGATTAAGATCAACAATTGTTGCTCTTTTTGCTGAGTTGAATTCACCCTCCTTGTTAAGAGTCTTGCGGGGCTTCTCTTTCTGATGAGCACTGCAGACACGTTGTATCAAAAGTATGTAGGAAAAGAGGTAAGGGATATTTACGGAACTTATGTTGGTTCAGTATTAGGTGTAACTACTGATACCTCAGGACAGCTGGTATCTGCAGGCATAGACGCCGGTTCAGATGGTTTTCTGGAGCTTCCTAAAGAGAACATAACTGTGGAAGAAGAGCACCTAGTGAGGATTCCAAAGTGGAAGATCGATATTGATACTTTTACAAAAGATACCAATGTTGTCCAGAAGAGACTGCATGCTCTAGAGGAGCTGGAAAGAGAGGGCGAAATATCTCCTGAAGAATATGATAATATTGCTAAAGTCTACAAGGAAAAGGACGTGAACTTAAAAGATGCTTATTCGGGAATATCTAATGCCCTAAACGAGAAAGCACAACAGCTGGATATTCATAGCAAAGGCTTAAGACGATTCTTGACTACGCTAAAAGTGCAGTATAAGTCGGGTGAAATTTCTTCAGAATATTTCACAACATCAGTGAGTAGCCTAAATGGCATGAATGATCGATTGCAAGCGGAAAAGAAAGAGATCTTGGGTCTTCTGTCCACCATGCAGCCGGATAAGATAGAAGAACCTCTACCCATCGAAAGAGATGAAATTGCGAAAGAATCTGATGTAGTCGCCCCAACGGATGATGAGGGCGAGGCCAAATGGCTCAGCAGGGTACTAAAGCTAAAAGATTAAGGAACAATATTTCTTGAATAGTCGTCCTAGAAAGCGATTAAATTAGCAAGCTAAGCATCGATCCAAACTTGCGCAAGTAATCCTTGTTTCAGGAGGGTACGCGCGTTCTCTATTGGTATTAGCGCAACATCCTCCTTCTCAAAAGGCCCATATTTTTTTAGATCTGTCCCAACAATGGAATCTGTTGAATCTTTGAATCTAACTGTCACATATTTATTCATCGCGAGTTGTGAGATCTCTTCTAGATAGCTTGAACGACCTGTGTGTAATGCTTGATTCAGCGTCCTACGCCTCTTCTCGTAGGCGATGATGGGTTCAATAAGGTATTTTTCTTCTGGGGTTAGGTCCAGATCCCCCAAATCCATCAAGATTGATTTTCTAGCCTTTGTTAGCCTTAATTCGATCAGTCTCTCGGTTAATTGCTTCAATATCCTTGCTTCCTCTTCGGCAATTGAGTTTGAAATACCAGATTCTCCGTCGGTGACTGACTCTAATTCTTTCAACCGTTCTGCAACTTGTTTGTACAGATCACTGGAAACTTTCTGGAGCTTCCCTTGACGAATTTCTGTCTTGAGCAAATCGAGCAACGTGTCAGTAGAGTTAGATGCTATTTAGACCACCTTTGCAAAGCCTTTTCCAATGAGTAGTATAGCCGCAAATGAGGGGATCTCTACCGTCTCAGAAGAATAAGGCCCGAATATCTTCTCCATCATGGACAGCGGAGGCGATTTATCAACTATAACTTTTACGGGTTCATCACCAATAACTACTGGATCTGTAGTTGGATCGAAAGTATCGAGATCTACACATTTTTTCTTCATCATGCCCGTCTCGTTATGAAGTGTCCCTTGAAGCCTCAGGATTCTATGGACGTCGGATGTTACGGTAGGGTCGATCCGTGCCGAAAAAAGGGATAGTGCATCTTCCGCTAAATGCCTTAACGTGGTCGTTTTTGTCTTGCTAATCTGACTTATCACTTGCTCCATAGGCTCTATTGCGCCTAGATCTAACTTGTTGACTATATGATTGCCGATCCTTCCTTTCCATCCTTCCCCATTCGCTTCAGGAAAAGATCTGAGGAGGTCGTTATAGCGTCGTTTGGAACTTAAGGAAAGTGCGCCTAAAAGGAAACCCTTACCTGAAACGTAATCAGCAATATCTGAACGCGCCATCTGATCGATGGACTCGTACTTTTTCGAATACACGGACACATGATAACCCCGTGACCCAGAAAAGAATACCTCTATCTCATTCCTTGGGATACCAAAATCATCGCAAAGTATGTCCAGTAGCTTCACTGTATCGCCCTTGGCCGAATCTAGACATTTAGGACAAGACCACTTGATGGCTTTAAGCCTAGGTTGCTTACACTTAGAACATTGAGTTGGTCTTTTGCCGACTCCAATGGAACTACAGGCTGTACAGATCCATCTACTGTGCTCCGCCTGGCATGGAGTGTGCAGATCATCCGTATCGATATCAAAAATTAGATCTGCTCCCTTCCATCCCTTTTGGGCCATCGGAAGAGTTGGCGCACTATAATAACCGCTAGAATAGTGAACTGAACGGGGCACCTCCCTAATCAGGAAAGTTCTGAGTTCGCTAGGTGTACCAAAAGAGAGGTGCCTAGTCATCGAACCCTGAAAAGGAATATAACCGATCTCTCTCTCGGAAAGTCTTTCTGGAAAATTAAGTGAACCTGCACTCTTATCGTAATACTTCTTAAACTGCTCTTTCATGAAGATTGTACTTTTATCTCCTATTTGCATCCTGTTAGACCCTCAAGATGCGAATTCTCTCCAGGATTTTAGAACCTAATTAAAGATGGGATGGTTTGCCACTGAAGATCAGGTTTTTTGGCAAGGCATCTTTATTTTTTTCCAAGAAGGGAATGTCCTCTCGCGGATTGCGAAGTTCATCTGGGAGCATGTGGGGAATCTCATCTATGATGGGGTACCATCTGGAACACTCCCGACAGACTAATACTCCCGATACAATTTCTTTTGAGTAACATGCGTTACAATCGATTTCCCCGGTTGCCACTTCCTCGACCCGCTTAGAAACTAAGGCGCAGAACAACTCACATACCGGAGTTTTAACTTCCTTTGTCTCACCTACAACTTTTTTCTCATCCAGTACTATTAATTCGAGTGGGAACGTCTTGTCTATGGGGCATGCTAGTAGGTCCAAGAGTCTGAATTTCATCCTAATTCTCTTCTATCCTCGGTGCTAAATAGAAATGAATCCTACCTTCACCACTCCCTATCTTAAACTCTAGCCGGACTGGCATCTTAGTTGAATATTCTATAGTTACGACCTCGGAGGCTGATCCGATGGCTTTGACCATGTTAGTTAGATAATCTATGCTGTAAGTTGCTTTATTCTCCTCCTTAACTTCTAGTTCAATAAGGTCCTCATTCCCCTTTTCTAAGGTGGCGAGGGCGGTTCCCATGTCACTCTTTCCCTGAAAGACTACCGAATTTGATAACGCCTCGATAGTTGCATGATCAGAGACAACCGAAACGTCACTCAATACTCTCTCAAGGGTTTTTTCGGGCATGACCATTTTTACGTTGAAATTAAGCTTTGGAAGTGGAGTTGGTGCAGCTGAACTTTCAAGCAGTGTTAATTTATAATGTCTCTTATAACCGTTTGATATCACAAGGTTTAGTACCTCATCCTCTTTTGCACTAATCTCTATAGAATCCTTAGCATCCGCCCTCCTCATAAGCTTCACAAAATCCTCAACCCTTATGCTGAATTTCGATTGTTTATCACATTCAAACGTGGCGAATCCCTTTGCAGACCACTGCAGATCTACTAGAGCAACGTGCGATGGATCCATAGCTCTGAATGAGAGACCATCTGCATTTACTTCGAAAGTCGCCTCTTCAACCAACGTGGATATTGTCGACGCTATAGCTTTCCATTCTACACAAGTGGTTGTTTTGGCTTTGAACAAATTACCAACCTTTGATTTGGGTGAAAAATAAGTGTATTGCTACGCTTGTTTTACTCTCCATATCGACAAGAGCGGAATACTAACTTCATCCACTGTGATAACTTAAGGCGAAAGTCTCTAGGCTTGTCAGACCTTATAGTCTAACCCTGGGTTTCAGGAGTAGCTTCTCCAGGTGTGGGCACACTTGGTACATCTATAGAACTGAGTGGCAGGTTCGTCACCCGACCTGGTCTGAATGAACCACCATCCTGCCTTGTTATTCTTACACTTGGGGCATTCTATACTAATTGTCGGTAGGGCAGAGTTTTTGTCGGCTCCTTCTTCTATAACTTTTATTGCCTGATGATCGTCCCTTTCGACCTTCGAGACTTCACTACCTGATTCTTCGTAAAATCCGCATTTATCGCAGGCCAGCGCAGATACGGTTGAATTTTCTTCTTTTAGTAGTTTAATTCTCAGTCGGATACCACAAGTTGGACAAAACCGCACTAGTCTCCTCCACCATCCAAGATCTTGCTCGCCTCAACAGAGAGTTTCTTTATCTCCGTGCTTGCATTCTTGCATGAAGAGCTTAACTCGGTGAAGGGATCCGATCCCTTCGTATCGATTTTTAGCAAGATCTTTTTTAGAAGCGGATGAGGTGCCTTGAATGCAGCGAATTCAACTTTTTTGCTACCGATTAACTCATGATGCACGATGGCGATAAGTGCTTGATCTTGGTCACTAATTTCTAGCTCTAGCGAGCTCTTATTTTTGGAAACTATACTAATATCCACGGCAAATATCCCTTTGATTTTCGCATTTAAGAATTATTATAGACATCGGAAAAGGATCAAAAGAACGATCTGGTCATGTATATAAGCTAGAGGGATTCGCGGTTGAAGAATTGGGAAAACGAAGTAGATTTTTCGATGGAAAGGTTGATGAAATAAACCTAAGTCCCGATTTGAAGAAAAAAAGAAAACAATTCATGAGCCAACTAGTGGAACCAATAGATCTAAAGACTGCTGAGTCAATAACAGCTTTGATCGACGGGTGGCAAAAGACCAGCATTCAAAGCAGAAGTATAGCTCTAGCTGCAAAAACGTATGAAAATATGCTGGCGGATAAGGCCCGGCCTACTATTTTCTTGGGGCTCTCTGGTGCTCTTATCGCTGGTGGTCTTAGGGAAGTTATCCGTGACCTGATTGACTTTGGGTTGGTTGATGTAATCGTTTCCACTGGTGCCATTTTGTATCAAGATTATTACACGTCTAAAGGATACCGACATTACCGAGGTAGTTCTACCGCACCTGACGACGAACTTTTACACGATGTATACATCGACCGAATATACGACTCATATGTTGATGAAGTCGGGTTCGTGCGAGTAGATGATATGATTGCGGAACTTGCAGAAGCACTAGAACCTAGGAAGTATTCCACAAGAGAGTTCATGATGATCTTAGGGAAGAGTATTAGTGACCCAAAGTCTATTCTATATACTGCTGCAAAAAAAGGCGTTCCGATATTTTGTCCAGCTGTAGCTGATAGTTCTATCGGAATTGGGCTAACCGGATTATATCGCTGGTGCAAGAAACAGGGGAAGGCATGTTTAACTCTTGATACGATAAGAGATAATTATGAAATTGCCCAAATCGTGCTCAAGTCCAAGAAAACGGCAGCGATATACGTTGGGGGTGGAGTTCCGAAAAATTACATTAACGATGCTTGTGTAATGCTAGATTATACGAAGGGACACTCGTACGCATTCCAGATTACTACTGATTCTCCACATTGGGGAGGTTTGACTGGAAGCACTTTGGACGAAGCGAAATCATGGGGTAAGGTCTCTAAGAAGGCTACCAGGGCAACCGCTTATGTGGAGGCCACGATCGGACTTTCTCTGATATCTGCGTATGTCTTGCAGAAGAAACGTTGGCAAGGTAGAAAGCAGTTAAAGTTCAAATGGCAGCATGATGAACTGAAAAGCTTACAATTAATCTAGGTGCGTGGATAAAATATGTTGAATATAGACGAAGCGAAGATCTTTTCCGAGATAGAGTCGCGTAATCCTAAAGCTGTTGTCCTAAACTCGGCTAGCGGAATCATTAGATTGACTCACGATCTAGCTCAAAGGATTAACGAAAAATATTCAATTCCTGCCATTGTCATAGGGGAACCTAGCTACGGCATATGTGACACAGTAGATCAGGATGCAGCGAGGTTAGGCGCAGATATAGCCTTTCATATTGGGCACACCGTGTCCGTCGGGCGGATGGGGACTAGAACCATTCTTATTGACGCTTTTGACGATGTCTCCTTTGAGGAGGTCTTAGGGATTGCAATCCAAACTCTCAAATCATATAGATCGATCGGTCTCTGTACAGATAGCCAGTACCTGAATGCACTTCCTATCGCAAAGTCCTTTTTTGAAAAAGCAGGATTTCGCGCAGTAGTAGGAAGGGGACGGGGACTATTAACGGAAGGCCAGGTCTTCGGCTGTGAATTTTACCCTGCTTTCGATATCCGCGAGGAAGTAGATGCATTTGTCTTCTTAGGCCAAAGCCGCTTTCATTCCTTGGGAATAGCACTATCGACTGCGAAACCCACGTACATGTTGGATCCTTACTTCCAAGAGGTATTCGACATGAAGGAGGAGGCAGATAAGTTGTATAAAAAATCAGTTTTTTCAGTTTACCAGGCCTTGGACGCACAGAGATTTGCAGTAATAATTAATCTCAAAGAAGGACAAATGGACACTATGAGGGCCAAGAAATTCGAAAGTAAACTCAGACAGAGAGGAAAGAAAGTTTCATTATTAGCCATGCGGGAAATTACTAACGACAAACTGAACCAGTTCAAAGACGTTGATGCTTTCATACAAACGGCATGTCCGAGGATTTCAATCGACGACCACTTCGACAGACCAGTTCTCTCAGTTCCACAGGCTGATGCACTAATTGACCTGCTCGATGGCAAGAAAGTCGAATCTTTACTCGAGAGACGACACTGGTTATAATCTAAGTTTTCAGAAGTGATTTAAGAGTTAATCTGCACTCCATAATCTTCTGCTAATGTTCTTTCCTCTATGTTCCCACAAGCGGGACAATTTAGTTTAGACGCTACCATCACCGCCTTCCCCCCACAAATGCTACATTCTGCATGAATTACACCGTATTCGCTTCCTTGGATAGTCATCTGAATCATCGCATTAGTTGTACTAATCACGCTGGCGCGAACAATGTCCCCTACTTTACAGTGCGTCTTCCGTTGACGGCCTCTCTGTCCTTGTTCTCTTGGAATTAAGATTACGCCAGAGAACCGCTTCCTACTCCTCTCTCCATTGATGTAATCGATGGACATGGTCATAGAGTTACTCTGAACAGCTTCGATTTGCCCAATAACTACATCTCCCTCTATAGGTATTAAGTTGATTTTTGTAGGGACGACCGTCATTTCTCTCTCTTCTTTCTTATAAACCGCCTTCCCTATACGTAATGCTCTGATTAACCCATCAGATGTATACGTAGAGTCGCCAGGATAAACTTCCTCTATGACTCCGAGCTTCTCACCCGGCACGACTAGTTTCTTTTCTTCCATCTCGATGCTTACTTCACTATATCCGTTACAAGAATTTCTGTTTTGACTGGAAGCTTACTAGAAGCCCGCTTCATGGCTTGTCGCGCTTTGTCAAGATTGACCTTCTTAATTTTGAGCTCTATGATTGTCTTACCTATTTCGACTCTAGCCGCCAGGCCAACCGGTTTACCGAATGCTCTCCTCATCCCTTCTTGGAGCCTATCCGCACCCGCGGTAGCTATCATCTTATTTTCCCTCAAAATTACATGCGGGTATACTTTGAGGAGCGAAAAAAATTCTGTCTCACCAATTTCCGCCATTACTCTATTTAGAGACACTCTTGCAGCTTCCAGAGCATTATGTCTAATCTGTGCTCTTTCTTGGGTGACCAGACTTACCAGCAACTCATAGTCGCTCCTACCCGCTCCACCAGTGAATTTAGCTATTTTCAGTTGTGGTGCGCCTGGGGCAAATTTTTTACTAGTATACGCCATTCCTTTAATCTGTCTGTAATTACTACCATGCAAACTAGTATGCCCAAGCCGAGCAAAAGTTTAAAGCTAATAAGGGTAGCTAAAACTAAAGTCTATACGTAGATTGCACACTCTAAAAGGTTTCATCGGCTGATCGCGTTTGGTTGCGCAGCATATCTTTGTTCTCATTGGTGTCGATAACCAACTATCAATCGCCGAAGTCATATCAGTTATGCAATCGAATGGGGTTGAGGTAGAGTTTATAGAACGTGTGGGACGAATCGCCCTATTTACAGCCTTTCGGGCAGGGACCAGAATCTCGATCTTGCCCGGGCTCGAGCGACTCGGTTGGTCCTTCAAGATCGGCCGCTTATCTGATTCGATACCGTCTGGCGAGCACTCTATCGAGGACTATCAAGATGCAACGAAAAATATAGAATTTCCTGAACCGCTGGCCGAAAAATCTCGATGGGGGATAAGCGTCTTTTCTCCCTCGAAGTCTGTAGACCCCTCTATCTTCTCTCGTATGAAAGGTCTCGTGGCAAGCCATCTGAAGGAGAACGGAGTGAAAAAAACGAAATTCGTACCAACAGATGTCGTCTCTGAGTCTTTTCGCGAAGTAAGCTGTGCATCGATTATCCGAAATAATCTCCTACGCCGAGGATTCGAAGTCCTTATCATCGATATTGGTGATAAATTGCACTTCGGGCTTACGGAGTGGGCTGTCGATACGGTGGCATTCAAGGCGCGAGATTTATCTCGACCTCGCCAAAGGTTCGAATACAGTATACCACCTAGATTGGCTAGAGCCATGATAAACCTTACTGGGGTAAAGAAAGGGGATGTCGTGCTGGATCCTTTTTGTGGGTTCGGAACGATACTTCAGGAGGCTCTATTGCTAGGTCTGAAACCCATTGGGGTGGATATCGACGACAAATGCGTTTCAGCAACACAAAAGAACCTCTCTTGGATCAAAAAGACAGCTGGCATCACACTACCAGGTGAGCATGTAATGATAGGTGATGCGACGCATCTTGGCTCGCTTATCCCTAAACAATCCGTTGATGCAATAGTGACGGAGCCAATATTGCTTCCACGCTTGTTGAGGAGTCCTAGCGCTAAGAAAGCCAGATCGATACTGAAAAAAACCGAGAATCTGTATATTGCTGCTATCCAGGAGATGGCAAAAACAGTGAAAGTAACTGGGAAGATGGCATTGATCGCTCCATTTATTGTACCTTCAGATGGTAATCGGGTGAGTTTGGATCTTGAACGTGCTTTTAATGATGCTGGCTTAAGGAAATTCAAATTCCAGGGTATCCCTTTGACCTCCCCGATTGCGGTGATTACTAAAAGGGAATTTAGAGTAAGCCGAGAACTTCATTTTCTCGAAAAGGCATAATTTTGAGTTAACACAAATACCTTGGTTCACTATTCAAGAGCCTAGTATGCATGCTTCTCCAATCTAGCCTAAATCTGGTTAAATCCTCTTAGCGTCTATCACAATAAGTTCCTCGAAGAATAATTTTTTCCTCGATATCACTTCTAGATGCAACAGGCCCTCAAAACGATCCCAAAGGGCTTGAGAGTCCGAGCGTGAGGAAAGAAGGAAACGCATCTCTCCGTCCTCTACGAGTGAACTAATGGAAGATCGGATCATATTCTCTAAGATTTCGATCCCGCCTACCCCTCCATCAATCGCCATATCATTAATATCGACTGATGGGAGGTATGGTGGATTTATTATGATAGAATCAAATACACCGTTCCGAAATGCTCTGGCTGACTCACTTAAGACCAAGAATGGCTGATTTTGTCGAATTCCTGTAGCGGACCTACTGGCTGTGCGACTTAAGGCTTGTAATAGGATTTCCGTACCTATCACTGAATAACCCATCCTGGTCAAACATTCAGTTATTAGACCATTCCCTGTACCGATTTCAAGTACTACATGCCCGGGAAGCGGATACTCCTTGAGAGTAGAGATCAGAAAGAGGGTATCGTCTGAAACTTCGTATACTGTCACAAAACCACTCTCTAATGGGATTCTTGTTTACTAATCTCCGTAGCTAATCTGAACAATATCTCGGGTTTGAGGGACGCTACTCGCTCCTCTCGTAGTTCAGAATAATCTATCAACTTCGGGGAAAAATTTGAGATTACTCTACTTAGCCGCTTCCGCCTATACGAGAACAACAAATTCAGTGCCTTAACGGTCTCCGGCAGGACCACATTGTTATCATGTGGAATAATTCTCACTATTGTAGCGTCCACTTTGGGGATCGGTCGGAAAGCTTTTTTGTCAACCTGCGCTATAACATCCAACTGAAACCGAGAACGCGCCAAGACACTAACCGACCTATAGTTTCGACTAGAAGGGGCTGCGTTTAGTTTTTCTGCGAACTCTCGTTGAACAGTTACTACTGCTCTTTTGAATTTCTTGGTTACTAACCATTCTATAAATCTCCGCGATTGAGAATAGGGTAGATTGGAGACAAAGATATCGAACTTATCATTTGATGTAAATGCATCCCCATTGATAATTTCGATATTGTCGTGTTGATAGAAGCGAGCCTCTAGTGCTGGGAAAAGACGCTTATCTAGTTCATATGCAACGAGTCGCCTTGCTGTTTTTGATAGTTTTTCTGTAAGTTCCCCGCTCCCCGCTCCAGCCTCAAACACCTTATCGCTCTTTGTTATTGCTGCTGCCATGAGGATGGTTTGAAGAACATCAAGATCCACTAGCTCATGTTGACCTAGAGCCTTTCGACTGGTTAGATACGGCAAAGTACTAACAGATTTTACCTCTTCACGAAGATGTTTATCCTAGAATCTCTAGAAAGTTCATCAGCTATTCGCTTTGCGATCGATTTTGAGGCATCTCTTATCTCCACCCTATTTTGCAGATCCTCGAAACTCTCGAAATAATGTTTTTCCCTTTGAGTCAATATCTTTTTCATCAATGTCTTTCCTACGCCTGGAATAAGCTCTAATGCATGTAATCTCGGAGTAATTGCTTGAAGTTCATTGAAATATGAAATGAACTTGCTCTCATTAGACTTCACGATGTTCTCAGAAACCACTGAGATTTCATCTTTAGCGCTCTCTCTTAGGCCAGAATATGGAATCTTCCCAAGGACGCTAATGACTTTGGTTCTGCCCTCTTTCCCGATATAGATCTTCTCACCGATGTCAAATGAGACGCCGTTCATCGCCATTATCTCTAATAAGGTAAGATATTCCTCACCCAACGCTTGGATAATGGGGCCGTCCCGACCGTTTATCAGAGAGGATCTGGCATGTGGTAAAAAATCCAAAACATAGGCAAATTCTTCATACTTCTTCATTGGTAGGACTCGCTCCATTGATTATATCCCCTGTCTCAGTTTAGTAGGATCGGAACGCGAAGTGATGAGTTTGTGCTATGATGCAGGGTCCCAGCATTAACAATGAGCGGAACCGGATACCCAAATATCGCACCTTGAGCAAATAGGTCCTACTGATTATTTATCTTTTTTCAAAGTTTTTTAGGTTGATTACTTAAAAAATAGTATTAAAAAGGAGTTACCTCAGATAAGCAACACAAGATATCACCCCGTTGATAATATTGCGAAATCTTTCATCATACGCTTTAATCTACTTGATCCTTGCCCTGAGCATCTCGCCGATCTTGGGATTAGCCCAATCAGAACCTGTGCCTCTCAACGAGACTAACCTCATAGAAAGGCTAGGGTTCTCTCTCGAGGCGGTCGGCGACCCATCGACAAAGAGAGTAATTATTATCGGCTCTGGAGATCCAGCAAACATCCAAAAAGAAGTTGCTAATCTTGTAACCTTTCCTACTGTCGGTGGGTATATAGCTCGTGGATTCGTTACTAAGGATGACCTCCTTACTCTTGCAAAGATTGATGGTGTCAGACAAATTTTCGAGGATATACGGCTCGACTACGAAGTGCGAGTAGAATCGGCGGAGGATCTGGCTGTTCGCCCAAGGACTACAATGTTTAATGTTACCCAGATCCTGGGAAGCCGAATAGTAGAGGAAAACCTAGGGATTAATGGTGCTGGTATCAAGATCGCTGTCGTCGATACCGGAGTTGACTTTTCAAACATCGATCTTCATGAAGCGCTAGCAAGAGACCCGATAAACAACCATCCAATAATGCTAGATGCTGATGGGGTTGGTTTTGCTTGGACAAATATGAGCTTCGTAGCTAACGTCGTGAATGGAAAGATTCAGCCATGGACGGATAAACTTCCAGAGGGTGCCCAAGCCGCTGTGTACCTGGATAATGATGGTACAGCATGGCTGCCTACCTCTAATCTGGAATTTCATGCATACGTTCCTTGGCGGATACAACTTAATCGATCTAGTATAACGAGTTTCACTATGTGGAATGCTGACATGAAGATCGGGACCTCTGAGGATCATGTAGCTCAGCGGTCAGGAACTCACGTTCAATGGTATAGATGGGGCGTCGTGCTACTACCTCAGCAATTTCTAGGAGGCGATTTTGTACTAGTAACCCATTCTAATGATGAAAGGAACTTTGATCAGGTCTATTTTGGGCGAATAACATCACTCGGTTTCAATTATGATTGGCACTTTGTCGATCCTAAAGGTATCCCTGTGGAAGCTCATAAGGTAGGAGATGGTACTGAAATCGTTGGTTGGAATGATCCCCTTCTAGATCGGTATCAAAGCCTAGGGACGATTGGTGGTTCTGCGATTATACCTTCCTTGTCTCCCGATTGGAAAAATTGGACTGCAACCAATGATCTTCTGGGGGTAATTAACGCCGAGCCATATGTCGGAATTGATATTGACGGAAAATGGTTTACCCTTATGACCGATTTTGGAGGATATATATCGCCTCATGGTACATCCGTAGCCGCCTCCATCGCTGGCCGCGGTCTAAAGTCCTACAACATCACTGGACCCGAGCAGTACGATGCGCCCTCTACAATGGAAAATCTTACTGGAGTTGCACCAGGATCCACTGTCATACCTGTTCTTGCAATCTGGTTTGGCGACGTCTTCTACGGATGGATGTGGGCTTCGGGATTTGATTACAATCCAAATACTCTAGAGTGGGGATATTCGGGTAGGCATAAGGCTGACATTATCAGCAACAGTTGGAGTATATCGGTCTGGCCGTTTATGAAGACTGCTGCTGGGTTGGATGCCCTTAGTGCCCTTCAAGACTTACTTAGTACTCCAGGGGCCTTAGATCCCTCCTATCCGGGAACCCTATTTGTTCATGCCATGGGTAATGGCGGACCCGGTTTTGGTACGGTAACAACTCCTAATACAGGTCTCCAAACCCTCACAGTTGGTGCGTCGCGATCCTGGGGCTGGATGAAACACATTTTTGGATACAGGCAAACTGTTGCGTTCGATGATATTGTTCATTGGTCGAATAGGGGACCTTCACACATAGGATATGTAAAGCCAGACGTACTAAATATCGGTGCCTATGCTTTCACCCCAACTTCACTAGAAGCCTCCGAGGAGGGTTGGACGATCTTTGGAGGGACCAGTTTGGCTACGCCGTTGACATCTGGAGTAGCTGCGCTCGTAATGGAAAGTCTGTCGAAATCTAACGTCACTTGGACACCAAGTTTAGTTAAGACAATCATCATGAGCACTGCCAAAGGTTTAGTAAACGAACCTACATCTCAGGGCTCGGGTAGGGTAGATGCTTTCGCAGCCGTCTCTTACGCTCTATCTTACTCTAATGACTCGGTGTCAAACCAGTTTATAGCATGGACTAACGATACATACCCAATTTATGCAGAGCGGATCAAAAAATCTGCTTCTATTTACTTAGGAGCTGTACTGGGGGAGAACAACTCCTTCACTGGAAATATACCAACAACTACCTGGTTTGCTGGTTACCCGAGACAGTTGCAAACTATAAGCACTGTATTTACAGTAGCCAATCCGTCAGAAGTCCCGATCAGTCTCACTATCGAGCCGACTCGTCTATCAGTAATCAGTAATCAGACATTCTCGGGGAACTTTACCGATTCAATGAAGGCCGTCCCATCCGGCTTGAGATTGGATCTGAATCTTACAGATATGGGCCTGAATATACCCGATGACGCTCGGCTAGCAACCATCATACTCAGGACCTCGCAGGGCTCCTACAACGAAGTTGTCAACCTTCCGTGGTTTACCCTGCCCTCCAGCCCTCCTTTCATAACCGGCAGACTCTATGATTGGGAGGATATGAACGATGACGGGAATGCCACCCTAAAGGAACTCTATTATGTGAACCGAGGACTCGGGCGGTTTAATGTTCAAATTTTTGATGTTAACCTACCATTAGAGAGGTTTCAAAATACCCCTCTGTTGAGGATAGAAACCAACAGAGATAACTCAACTCAGTGGACTCTAGAAATATTCTACCAAAAACCTTCAGAATGGGATTGGGTCAAAGTTGATAATGCACTGACTATTCCCGCCCGTGGAAAAGTGAACTTCGATGGACAACTAACCGTTCCCAGAGATGCAAAACCCGGCTTCTACTCTGGCTTCGTCAATATCACTGGTGATAATGGCCAGTACATTCTAGTGCCTACATCGGTTATGGTAACCCCCCTCATAGATACGCTCGGCTCGACTTATACCATTGGGGGGGTGAATAAGTACCAAACTTCACCTGTATATGACAATGGACGACTTTATGGATTCGGTGACACTGCTGGACGATTTGAGACTGGGGACTGGCGGATATTCACTGTAAACATCACCAATCCTGATATACAATTCTTGTCGACACAATTCGTTTGGAATGATCCTAAAGCAAGCTTAGACATCTTCATTATTGGTCCGGATGGGGCAGTTAACGCCACAAGTACGGTAGGCCTGTGGAATTTCGTGGCCCTTAACTCAGCATCACTCTTCTTCCCGAGTAAGAATAGTGGAAATTATTCTACTGGACTGACGTTTCCTGTTACGGACCTAGGACTCTACACCGTATTAGCTCATAATACCCATATCTCTGGCGACAAATATTACCCAGTTACATTTTCGGGTAGGGTCATGGGCTTGTCTTCGTTGACTCCTCCTCTAGTCTCTATCGAGGGTGGGCCCACAACTGCACAGTTGGCTGGTATAGCGAGAACTGGTATAATCAATTACTCTGTAATAGTAAACTCCGTAGCTCCCATCAAAGGGGTTCATTATGTCATTGATGGTGTCCGGACTGATCTTGAGATCGCAGGATTTAACACGGTGGAGAATCTACTAATAGATACTTCGAAGCTGACGGATGGCGTCCATAAGATAGAAGTCTTTGCAACCGACGTAAATGGAGCAAATTCCACACTTACTAGCAGCCTTATTTCACTGAATAGACCTGCTCCTTTGACGCTCTCTGTGAGATTTCCAGAGGGTCCGAATTCGGTGCGACTTGCTGACCATATCATACTTCTAAGAGAGGCGCCTATTGTAATCGAGGTTGCTGGTTATGGTGTGCAGCGGACGACCCTAAGCATTGGCGACAAGACGCTAGATATTACTGGCCAGTCGAATATCGAACTCGTTACCGCCGACTTTGGCGATGGCCGACATGATCTTACTGTTGTAACATCGAACAAGTTGGGTGACATCGTCGTCTTCAGTACTGATGTCTTCATTACGAATTCCCCCTTATTTCTACTCGCTACCTTCT
>JAPUIC010000003.1 GCA_027297425.1 Nitrososphaerota archaeon
GGAAATATTGCCCTTGAGACTGCACTTCCTTTAACACTAGGTGGAATACTCGGTGCCCAGATCGGTGCTCGAGTGATTAGAAGAGCAAAAGGCAGATCGATAAGATTCCTGCTATCCGCAGGACTGGCTGTACTTGGTGGAAGCCTAATAATCGCTAGTGTGTCGATCAACCTGGCGCGGAAGAAGTTCGTAATTTAAGTCGGAGTCAGGTTGACCACATTCGTTGGCTAAGCGAAACTTTACGATCGATATCGGCAAGGAAAAGATACTCGTAGAAGGCCACCAGCCCAAGAACGTCGCTATCAAATATCTGATGAAGCGGCGTCGAAGTTTGCTCATGACTAGGGATAAGAAGAAAGTCGAGGCGTTGTATCGAGATCGGCCTATCAGGATCACTATAGCAGGTGCAAGGCTCACTAAGACATACCTGATCAAGTGGGAGCGTGTGGGTACTAGTGAATTCCAAGGTTCCCGATTCACCTTTGAATTAGAAGAAGTAAACAAATGAAATTCCAGCGCTTGATCAGGTTTAAATAAATCAGCGTGGAACATGTAAAAATTATGTCTAAAAGCCAAGATTATCAAGGAGTTTATAGGGTTGGCGGAATTTTTGCTATAATTTCTGGAATCCTTGGTGCTTTGTTAATCGGACTATTCCTTCTCGTAGGGCGGATTCCCACCGAAGGTGGAGCTCTACTTGAAGCTATAGATTCCAACAGTCTCATCTTCCGGGCTGCTTTCGGGTTCATGTTGGTCTTCCAATTGACTATTCTTCCCGTCATACCTAGTCTATACCTTTCAGTAAAGGGTGTGGCAAGAACCCATGCCATGTTTGGAGGATTCATATCCGGTATCGGTGCGATTTTAGGGATCGCCTTTGCGTCTGTATTCTACTCATTGCTCAGCCTCAGCGAAATCTTCTCTACTTCGTTTGGAGCCGAAAGCCCAGCTTTAGCCGCTGCTGCTCAATTCGCTATATCATTTTCGAACATTCTCTTCTTAGTTTCATATGCTCTTCTAGCGATAGGTCTCTTCCTAATCTTTGGGTTAGCTATACTAAAGGGGATATTTGCCAAATGGATGGGTTGGTTAGGCGTCCTGACGGGTATTGTAATCTTATTATCAATCATTCCTCCCCTGAACGCCCTATTCTTCGTGGCAACGGCCCTCATGGCAGCTTGGTTCTTAGCTATAGGTGCAAAGCTCTACAGGGCTTAAGATAATCATTACGTATCCTTTTATTGCTAACTGAACTATCCAATATTTATCTAGTCAATACCTAAAGTAGGGTTAGCGGTCGTCGTCCAGCCTGGTCTAGGACATCAGCTTCCCAAGCTGGTAACTCGGGTTCAAATCCCGGCGACCGCATAATAGACTCGTAGTGTTTGAATTACCAGAGGGCCTTATTCATAGGGTGGACCTTAGTGTTGTATGAGTCGATACGGAAGTTGCTAAACCGACGAGATAGCTAGCGTACTAGGTAAAAAGATAGATAATCTATACCGAGAATCTATACTGATTATCTATACCTGATCTCTGTGTGTGTGCAATAAAGACATGCCAAAGCAGTTATCCAGACTATGTTACTGCGGAAAGGAAGCAATATGCGAGGAACTATAATTCCAGCCGGTATCGCGATGGCAGTAGTCCTTCTAGGAGCATTTCTCCCGTTAGGAGCAGCAATGCCAACAAAATACGATCCGCTTCCGGACCTTCCAGGCTTCTTCTCTTCACCTAGCGGTAAGGGTACACAGGAGCAACAGTTCTGGCACTACAAGGGCAATCCAAAGAATAACGATGCTCACTGTAATGCATGGAGCGATGCGATCGATCCACTATCCCCGACTTTCGATCCAAACGCACCAGATCTGGTAGGACCGGCGTGCTGATCTAGTAATATTAGATTTCGTACTCTACTAGGTAGGGTTCGAAATCCCCCTATTTTTCTTTCTAAGACCAAAAAATCTTATTATCGAGATATCATTAATGAACTTGTGCTAGAGATAGGTGACTCTGAATTTGATGTCGTTGTGATAGGGTCTGGCGCAGGAGGGCTGACTTCCGCTATACTAGCGCATGATCGAGGGTCCAAGACAGTAGTACTAGAGAAATCTAGAATGCTAGGTGGGACCACTAGTATATCTGCGGGCGTTATCTGGATTCCGAATAACATTCACTCCCTAGATGCTGGTGTTCAAGACACACGTGAGGCAGCATTGACCTATCTGCGTAGAATAACAATGAACACAGGGGATACTGGGCTCTTAGACACATTTATTGACGAAGGACCTAAGATGATCGATTATATCGGAACTCACACACCTGTAAAATTTGGTGTTAGCATGTTTCCTGATTATCACCCTGAATTCGAAGGGGCAAGGCATGGCCGCTCCTTAGACCAGGAACCATTCGACGGCAGCATATTACCTCCAGATATCTTCGAACGGATACGCCGTAGCCCTTTCTTCCCTCCAATAACTATGAGAGAAAGAGACGAATGGAAGTCTATCCTTAATTTTGATTTTGAGTTGATGGCTAAACGAATTGAAAACAAGATATTCACTATGGGTTCTGCTCTAATAGGCGCATTGCTAAAGGGATGTCTTGATCGTAATATTCGGGTAATTCCAGAGGCTCATGTGACAAATCTAATAACCAAAGATGGAAAAACGATTGGTGCTAATGTAAAACACGATGATGGATATGTCGCAATAACTGCGGATAGGGCCGTGATCCTTGCTAGTGGAGGCTTCGACTGGAATGATCAGATGAAAAAGGATTTCTTGAGGATACCGGTTGTTACACCTTTGGGCGTCCCAAGTAATGAGGGCGATGGTATTACGATGGGGATCGAGTTGGGTGCCGGATTGGGTAATATGAGCGAGGCATGGTGGTCTCCAGTGATCAAGGTACCGGGAGAAGAATTAGAAGGCAAACCCCTAGCCCGTCCTTTTAACTCTGAGCGCGCCTTACCTGGATCTATAATGGTTAATCGAGCAGGAAAGCGGTTTGTAAACGAAGCACACAATTACAATGATGTGGGGAAGGCTTTGCATACTTTCGATCCTGTCTCTTTCGAATATTCAAACATCCCCTGTTTCCTAATTTTTGATGATAATTACCGACGACATTATAATTTCCTGACTATCATGCCCGGCGACCCTCTCCCTAATTGGATTCTTCGGAAGAATTCGTTGAAGGAGTTGGCCTTAGAACTAGGTATAAACGGTGACGTTTTGAGCGATACTGTTTCAATCTTTAACAAATATGCTGAAACAGGGGTAGATCTCGAGTTCCATAGAGGTGCGAGCGATTACGATCGTGCATATGGTGACATAGCAGTTTCTCCCAACCCCTGTCTTGGAACCCTCGCCGTGCCACCTTACTATGGGGTCCAAGTACTACCGGGGACACTTGGGACAAAAGGGGGGCTAAAGATCAACTCGGAATCGCGAGTCCTTAATATTAGAGGCGCGTTAATCGCTGGACTATTTGCTACCGGAAATGTTACTGCAAGCCCGATGGGTGGTGGTTATCCAGGAGCGGGCGTAACCATAGGACAAGCGATGGTCTTCGGTTATTTGGCTGGCATCTATTCGTCCAGCGATAAAAATTAGGGGTGATGAGTCAATTCCAGCAGAAGAAACTAATTTTCTAATAGATTGCCCGATCGAAAAAACTTGGAGCATCCTAAACGATTTCGAAGCATTGGCAAGTGCAATGCCCGGGTTCATCTCATATCAATCCATAGATGAACTTAATTCTGAATGGAAACTGAAAATTGACTTAGGAATTCTCTCTCGCCAAGTCAACTTTAGGGCACGTATAACTGAAAAGCGAAAACCTGAATTCTTATCGTTTGAACTAAAAGGACTAGATGAGAACGTTATGGGTAGTGGGGTTTTACTCCTCAAAAAGGAGTCTATAACTGAAACATCGGTAACTTTCAAAATCTCGTTGGAAGCAGGTGGACAATCTGCACCGCTTGTTAACTCCCTTGTGTCTTCGGCTTTACGTAGCCAGATCGGTGAGTTTGAAACACAATTGCGTAAGATTCTTATTCCCTAAATCTTCGATTTCGAATATTCTCCTATCCTAATTTAGATAGTCTACCGGGTTAAACCTACTCTAAATAATAGATATTGCATACAACGGATAACCATTTTTTCTTCCTGATAATGACTAACTGTTGAGTAGCCCAGATATCACGAAACCCCAGACCTGGCGATGTATCCTCCGGGAGCGGGAGATGATGTGGCGAGGCCCTATATCTTAAAATCACCGAAAAGGGATCGAAATTTATTAGGCCCCCTCCCTGCGATTTTTGCCGATAATTTGGTCTGGCTTAGGTTGTATCGTGCCTAGACTGCTCACCATTCTAATAAATACCCTGAAATATAAATATTATTATAGATTATTAGGATAGTTGATGTATTTACCACGATAACTAGAACGCTAGTGACGGATAAAGGCGCATAGGATTTGTAAATTTTTGAAAAATATTCGCATAGGTTAGATTATTCTGATTCATGCGATTGATCCCTTGCCAAGCCGTATTCTTTACTGAGATCCCCAAGCAACGCTGTTAGAAATGGGGCATACTCGGAGTCATCAAAAGCAAAGGTTGCTCCACTATTAGCCACCTTCGCTAATTTTAATGACTCCAGGTGATGGCAAGTTGAATCCTTATCTCCCAAAACCCTATAGTAAAAGTGACTACACGAGCAATACTGGACTTCATCATCAACCAGATGGTCGCCCTCGCTCCCTACAAATGTCCATAATACTCGACCACTAGGTGCGAATTTATGGCATCTAACACTTTGTGGAGACAAAGTCCTTGGGGAACTCGATCTTGAACTCCCAGACTTGATGTTAGCAGTCATATTGATTATTACGAAATAATGAGATCGACTGTTAAATGCATTTTGTCTGAAGGGATCTAATAATAATCATTCACTTCTTAAATTTGTAAATACAGAACACAAGTTTATTATGCGCATCCGCGATTAAAAATTAGATGGCTGACGAAGATCTCCAGTTAGAAAACCTAGCCGGAGTAGGTCCCATAACCAAAACGAGGCTTGAAGAGAAAGGGATCTATACTGTCTTGGATTTAGCATATATTGGTGCTTCGGAGGTGGCGGAAGCGGCGAACCTGGACCTTTCGAAAGCTATCGAGATGTGTAATAATGCCCGGAAAAAATTGGTGGATCTGGGAATACTTGAAAACGATTTTGTTTCGGCTGATCAATTGTATAAAAAGCGGTTGGAAATTGACAGAATTTCAACAGGCTCTTCGAATTTGGACGATCTCTTAGGAGGGGGGATCGAAACTGGTGCGCTGACGGAGTTTTATGGTGAATTCGGATCTGGTAAGACCCAGATATGTCATTGCTTGTGCGTTATGGCTCAGTTTCCTAAAGAGCAAGGTGGTCTAAACGCATCATCGATCTACGTGGATACCGAAAATACATTCAGACCCGAGCGCCTTGCAGGCGTAGCTGAAATTCGAGGTTTGGATCCTGACGTTGCATTAAGAAGGGTCACCGTAGCGAAGGCATACAATAGTGCACATCAAGAGCTGATCGTTAGAGAATTAGGAAGAGTCATCAAAGAGAAAAGTGCACGCCTCGTCATAATAGATTCAGCAGTAGCACACTATCGGGCTGAGTTCTTGGGTCGGGCCACTTTAGCTGACCGACAGCAGAGAATTAATCGTTTCATGCACCATCTTCTCAGGATGTCTGAAGTCTATGAATGTGCAGTTGTGATGACTAACCAAGTGCAGTCTGCACCTGACGTCATCTTCGGAGATCCCACGAGGCCTGTAGGGGGTCACGTATTGGGTCATACGAGCACCTATCGGATTTATCTGAGAAAGGCCTCAAAGAACCGAATTGCCAAGATGGTTGATAGTCCATCTCATCCTGAGCGAGAAACAGTGTTCGTCATGAATGAAAGGGGCGTTGACGACCCCGGCGAAGATTCCCCAGTAACGCAATAGTCTGATTTGTAATCTGGACTACCGGTCGTTCTTACCTTCGATGAAGGCCATCATTTCTGCCTTAGCCACTTCGTAGGGCATCTGGATTGGCGGATGTTTAAAGCAATATGCCGAAATGCTTGTGAGCGCACCTGATATCTTCCTATCCAGTGCGATCTTCGTAGCACGTATAGCATCGATCATTACTCCCCCACTGTTGGTCGCATCTACTACGTGGAGCTTTAGGTCGATCTGGACCGGTGTATTGCCGAAATATCTACCTTTAATCATGACGTAGCATATCTTATCATTCTTAAGAAACGGGATATAGTCACTAGGGCCGATCTTAGTAGGTACATCGTAAGGTGCCATTGCTTTAACGGCACTAGTCTTGCTCTCTCGTTTGTCTTTTAATCTTGATTCTTCCAACATATTGAGAAAGTCCGCATCACCGCCAACGTTCAGTTGATATGTTTCGTCTACCTTCACTCCTCTATCAACAAAGAGTTTGATTAGTGATTTGTGAACTACTGTCGCTCCGATTTGACTCATGACATCGTCACCTGCTACAGGTAGACCTTTTTCCTTAAACCTCGCCTCCCATTCTGGATTTGATGCTATGAATACTGGTATTGCATTTACGAATGCAACTCCGGCTTTCATCGCCTGCTCTGCATAGTACTTTGTTGCCTGTGTGCTACCCACCGGGATGTAATTTACCAAAATCTCGGCACCAGAATCTTTGAGAACTTGTGCAACGTCCTCTCCTTCAGGATTGGAACTCTTTATTACATCCACCATGTATGATCCGATACCGTCTAGGACAGGGCCCCTTGTTACCTTAACTCCTTGTTGTGGCACATTTGATACTATGCTCGGCGTATTGTTCGGTTCCTGAGCAATTGCTTCTGATAGGTCCTTTCCTACCTTGTTATCATTAACGTCGAAGGCGGCCACAAAATCGATATCGGGTGGTGTAATTCCACCAATATCATAAGCCAATAGTCCTATGTTTTCTTCCTTTTCTTCTTTATAATATTCCTTACCCTGAACTAAGGCGGAAGCACAATTTCCGATCCCAGCCAGAGCCACTCTTACACGGCTCAAATCTAACTTCCTCTTTTTCTCGTATAGATAAGAATATCGCATCATTTCATGAGTGATCAGTTTCAGAATAGACTAGCGATAAGGAGAACTTGGAATGAAGTTCAACCTATATTTATTCTGCTAATATTTCAAACACTTTCCTGCCCCACGTTGGGGCATGCATTTCTGTGTAAAGTCTCCTGAAAAGTTACACCGGCATTCTCTGATGGATCTTAGAAATACAACTATTGGATATGGATCAGGGTAGTGCCCAATAATATCCCTTCCATGGCATGAAGAGTCACAATAGCGATTTTACACCTTGTATATACTCATCCTTAGACATTTCAGGAGTAAAGGCAAATCGTAGGACTTGATCTTTGTCTACCACCAATACCAGAGAGAAGTGGGCAACCAGATAGTCCGTTCCATTGCCAATCCTCACATATTCAAATGGAACATTATATGCCGCCCAAACACTATCTAGTTGTTCTTTATTCCCGGTCAATCCCTTAATGCGTGAATCAAATAATTCTACATAATTTCCTA